>JAYTVL010000665.1:0-38656 GCA_043744075.1 Pirellula sp.
CACCGCGAATTTCAGGACCCCGCTAGGCTCAGTAGCGAGAAAATACGGGAAGCGGGTATCATCGCCACGAAAGAAGATGTATCCCCTGCCCGTCGCGGGGAATGCATTGACCTTAATCCAGCCTTCGATGGTAAGTGAGTTCGTTAGCTTAAGGCTATTGGAATCGGCAATCGAAGCGCGATCGTTCACTCCGTCAAAGCTAAACGCCTGTCCGACTTCACCGGCTGCATAGGTTGCTCCGTTATAAAGTGTGGCATTGTTTAGCCCCATAACATCTGCACCGCTACCATTCGCAGACCACCAACTAACTAATCCGCTCGGGGCGGCAACGGCCGCGAGTAGTGCTCTTGTCTCCAATTGCTCAATGCGAAGTGTTCGTCCATTGCGGATTTGCGGGCGTGTTGCAGACCGAGACAATTGTTTGCGTAAACGTTTCATGAATTGATCCTGTTCTTCAGTCTGCGTTAAACTAGGTACCATCCCGCCAACGCGCAGACTTTGCGTTGGAGAATTGGAGAGGTCGGTGAGGAACTTGCTTGGCAGTAGGGCCTCACCGACCGTTTGTGTGTTTCTTTCTGGAATTTCGTCGTCCGGCGTTTGTTCTTGACCTTGACCAAACACCTTGCGAGTGTCGGCCAGCGTACTAGTAATCGTGCGCAGCAGTTCGTTGCTCCGGTCGTACGGGCCGATCCTATCGAGCATTTTCTGCAGTCGGTCTCGCGATTGACTTAGCATCGACATGCCCTCGGTTGCTTGGCCTTGGGCGACTACGATGGAACCCAGGTTATGTTGCGTTGCAGCCAATCCAACTTCGTACTCGAGCATGTCGGGATACTCCGACAAGAGCTGTATCCACAATCGACTTGCCGAGTCGCACATCTCATGAGCTGTATCCAACTCATCGAGTTCCTTAAGCGTGTGCGCAAGTTTGTTCAGCGAACTCGCCAATTGGGATTTGACCTCGGGCAATTCAGGATGTAGTCTCGAATACTCCATCAAAATGTGGATCGATTCTTCGCAATGCTCGCGGGCTTCGGTTATTAAACGAGGAGTTAGTTTTTCGAGGGTTTCGGCTAGATACTGATGGCTCTGGGCCCACTGAATGTGTGCCTTCTTGGATTCAGGTTGCTCTTGGGCCAACTGTGCACGCAAGTCGATCGCGAATTCATGGAATGGTATGGCTTCTTCGGCATGTTCGTAGGCGAAGCGGAGGGCCAGGTTTTGGTAGCCCAGGCTCAAGTACTCACGGTAAAGCGGTTGGTCAGGGAAACGGTCGGCCAAATCCTGCCAGATCTCGATCGCTCGTTCGAGCAACTCGCGACCTTCGCTTTCCTGTGTACCGACTCCCACATTCGTATAGCTTTGCGCCAGCTCCAGGCGCAGCAAGTCGTTATCAGGATGCGTCGTGACAAGTTGCTGCCGCAATGCTAACGCAAGCTGTTCGAATTCAAGAGATTCGCTGTTGGCAACACGAGTACGATAATGGTCGGCCAAGTTAACGAGGACTTTGCCCAAGCTTTGGCGATAAATGAACTGCGTAGAATGATCAGTCGCCAATTTTTCGAAGAGTCTGGCTGATTCCGCGAAGGCTGAGAGGGACTCATCGAATCGACCCAGTTCATGTTTGACACTGCCTAGTTGATTCAATGTTTCCGCGCGGGCAATTTTGGATTGTTCGTCGGCCGGCGAGATCTTGTGTAGCTCGTCGTAATAGGGAAGTGCTGCTTCAAGCAGGCTTTGTCGCAACTTACGGAAGCTCGGATGATCGAGCCGCTCATCTTGAGTCACACGAAGGAGATAGGTATCGACGGCTTCCTTGGCGATGCGGTAGCGTTCATCCAGTTGAATTTTTGCAATCTCGGTTTGAGCTTGCGAGTCGCGAGCTCGTATGGCTTGCCAAGTGGCGACGGCGGTCCCGATGATCAATGCGGCGACGACAAGCGTTGCTGCAGACAATGATGCGCGATTCCGGCTGGCTAACTTGTGGAAGCGGTAGATGGTCGATGGAGGACCGGCGTGTACGGCTTCGTCATTGAGGAAACGTTGCACATCGTCGGCGAATTCGTTGGCAGTGGCGTAACGCCTGTTGCGGTCTTTTTCAAGAGCCATCATCACAATCCAATCGAGTTCGCCACGAAGCTGATGGCTGAGCTTGCGAGCGTCCACGTTGCGGCAATCCGAAACGGTGGAAAGAACTTTGGCATCGAGTGTGCTGACCCGCAAGCTAGGTCGAGGTGGATCGACTTCGCGTATCATTCGACGCATTTCGTCAAAGCCAGCGGTCTTGAGTGATTCCTTTTCGAATGGAGTTTGGCCAGTGAGGATTTCGTAAAGCAGAACTCCGAGCGAATAGATGTCGCTGCGAGTGTCGATATCGATGCTGCTTTGACCAGCTTGTTCGGGGCTCATGTACAGCGGCGTGCCAACCATTTGATGGAAACCCGAGTGCAGGGTTTTTTCGGTCAATTGATGACCAATTGCTTTGGCAACTCCGAAATCGATGACTTTGGGGACTGGGGTGACATCATGCAATTCGACTAGGACGTTGCTAGGTTTGATGTCGCGGTGGATTAGACCTTTTTGGTGCGCATGCTGAACAGCTTGGCAGACGGTTATGAACAACAGCAATCGATGTCTTGTATCCAGTTTGTGGCTGTCGCAGAACTCGGTGATGGGAGCTCCTTTGACCAGTTCCATAACGAAATAGGGTCGTCCGGCGTCAGTTGCACCGGCATCGAGTACTTTGGCGATGTTGGGATGATTCATCATGGCCATGGCTTGTCGTTCCGCCTCGAAGCGGGCGACGACTTGCTGGGTGTCCATGCCAGTCTTTATAACTTTCAGGGCGACAATGCGACGAACGGGTTCTTTCTGCGCGGCCATGTAAACCACGCCCATTCCACCGTCACCAATCTGCTCGATGAGTTTGTAGGGACCGATGTAGGAGCCGAGTGACTCGACGGGAGGTTGCTCCAACGTTGGTCGGTGCGCAAGGCTAATCGGCGATGATTCGAGAAAACCTGCTTCTTCGTAATGCACGCGGAGCAATGCCGAGATTCGCTTTAAAACTGCGGAGTCGTTGCCACAAACTTGGTTCAGATAAGCGGCACGAGTATCCGGCGACGCAAGTTGGCAAGCGACTTTGAAAATCGCTTCTTCGTCATTGTGGGTGCCGTTCATGGGATTCCTCGCCGGAAATAACTCTGTCTATACTCAATGCGAGATTCAGGCGTACCGTACCCGATAGAAAAGCGGATTTTTTTTGAAACTTCTCTTAGATCACCGCCGATTAGAGTGTGGAAATTCGTTTCCGCTTCGGATTTGTACCGCAAATACAGCTTCAGTCGTTTTCTTCGGACATCTCTAATCGCAGCCAACACTTGGCGTAAGCCCAGTCGAGGTCAGCTGTTGAGGAAGCGATTCCAAGAACAGCCGCCGCTTCCTGATTGGTAAGTCCTGAAAAGAAACGGAGCTTGACCAACTCAGCTTTTCTAGGATCTTTCGTTTCCAGTTTCTTGAGAGCGTCATCCAATGCTAGCAGGTCGATCCTTGGAACATCGAAGACGGGTTCGACTGCTGACAGCTCGACACGTTGGTTAAGGCCACCCGCTTTGATGGTCTCCTTGTGCCGAGCCTGATCGACGAGTATTCGCCGCATAGCTTCGGCAGCCGCCGCGAAAAAATGCCCTCGATTGTCCCAAGACCGTTCTTGCTCTCCCTGAACTAGCCGCAAATAGGCTTCGTGCACTAACGCAGTCGCCTGAAGCGTCTGCCCTGGCTTCTCGTGTGCTAATTTCATAGCAGCCAGCTTTCGCAACTCATCGTAGATTAAAGGCAGTAGTTTGTCGGCCGCTAATGGATCGCCCGATTCGATCTGGCTCAAGATTTGGGTGACTTCGTGCATTGGGGAAGACTCAGTAGGGATTGAATTCTGCCTTCACTATAACTTCCTCGCGACTGAATTGCTTTTCTTTGGGTAAAAATTCTTTGGGCGAATTAGCTCATTGATGCGAAGGCAACGGTTTCACGCATTATCTTTCTGATCGTGCCATTCGCCGCGAATTCAACGAACACGCAACCTCAGGCCAAGTGCGGAAGCTCGCTACCGGGTCAATTAATTCTGTTCCGTGACAAACAGTTTACTGACTCAGGACTAACCGTCCTGAGTCATCTCGATTCCCCCTCAGGACACGGCCTCCTGAGCGAGTTGGTGAGTGCCCTTCGTGCATCGACATCGGGGCTGATATCACTTCTACTTCGCGTTCTGGTGGGAACTCGCGACCCTCAGGAATCCGATTAAAGGCTGCTTCGGTCAATGTGACTCTTCCGAGGTGCTGATTCGGGCGAGAGCAAGCAGTCAACACAAGCACAAAGCGACCAAGACTTAACAAACCCTGTCTTGAACGCTTACGACCAGTAACCTTGGCGATTCATGGTTCTATGCCTGCACTCTCGCACTTCTTCAGGGTCATCAATGCAAAGGCTGTCCCATACGGTTGATGATAGTTATAGAGAGGGTAATCCCACCAAGAGCCGTCTTTCTCTTGAAGCCGCAACATGACATGCGTCAATTGTTGGCGCAATTGCATCCGTTGCTCCACTGGTACATGGTCGATTCCATATGCGGCGTAGTAATGCCCGTAGTAAAAAAAATATCCTGCAACTAAAAACCAAGATTCATGCGGGATCGGACGCTTGCGGCCTATGTCCAACCAAAGGTCGCGTGAGAACAATCGATTTGCCCATGCAACCATGGCGTCGTCTGTTACCGATGGATCGCCGAACATGCGCAACACAACATTGCAGGCCTGGCTTCTGCCAACGCTTCCGCCAGGGCGATTGATGGCCACGCTTGGATTTGTCCGAAAGCTTCCGGAGTAGAGGTATGCGAGATTCGGCAGCTGTTGGCGTCGAATCACACCCAAGCCTCGGTCAATCAGCTTTTGGGGTACTTCGGCTCCGATTTCCTTCGCTTCATGCAATGCAAACAACACGGTCGCGGTGGTGAAACTATTGGGATCTGAAGTGGGTTTTTGAAGGTGATATGCAAAGTCATAATACCCCCAGCCTCCGTTTACCGATTCGTATCGACCTAGCAAATCGATTTGCCGAACGATCTCTTCCATCAGTCGTTTTTGTTGATCTGCATTTCCGGCATGCTTGCGATACAACCTCACCAAAGCTTCTATCCCATACGCATGCCCCCAGACATTGTAGATTGCGTCTTGATTGGCTCTTCGCAATGTTGGAAGATGTTTCAAGAGCCACGCCTCACCGCGCGCGATGGCTTCCTCGGTGGGAGTGTCTTTCAGTTGCAATTCCACTAAGGCGGAGACGCACAACGCTGTGACAGCACTCCGGAACGCGTGATGAGCACCTGGAACCGGAGCGTAGATGTTTAACTCTTTGGTGTTGGTGGCTGATCCCCATGAACCGTCGGCGTTTTGGACCGAAAGGAGAAAGTCTTTGCCTCGTGCAAGCGATTGCATGATCGCTTCTCGCTCAGGTGCCTCGACAGGAGCTGCGATCGGAGCCGTCTCAGCTTGCTTTCGGTCACGGGCGGGCTGACTTTCTTGCGACATTCCCGCCGAACAAAAAGTTATCAAAAAACAAGCGAGTGCAACTCCAATCCCTGGCCCTTGCATCCTTTTGCCAGTTACCCGTCGGATGCGGCTGAATGCGATTCTGCCCTTTGTCAATGAACTCGTCATCGTAAAATCCTTATCACTCGGCTTTGGGTTTTTCTATTAAGATCTTATCCGACGTACCGACACCCGCCCGAATCTCGATGCGATCTCCTTGATTTACTCCGACGTCCACGTTCTTTCGCACAGGCTTGTCCTCAGGCGAAAGCACATTGACGTACCGGATCGTATCGTCGAGTTCGTCGGTCAGAACCACGTTGGTTGGAAGCGACATGGCTCTTGCGTTGAAGTAAGTGACCAAACGAACAGAGCCCGTCATGCCTGGGACAAAGTCCTTGTTCGCATTCTTGATATCCAGTGCGACTTCAAATTGACCTTCGCCAACCGGAACCGACGAAATCGATCGGACCGCAACATCCAGCCGCTCCTGCTTCATCGTGGTTGGAGTTAATTTGCCGGCCCCGCCCACTCGCAACTTGGCCACTTCGTTCTCTGACACGTTTCCTACCAATTGCAAGCGATCTGGGCTCACTACGGTGAGAAAGACATCGTGCGACGTGATCGAGCCGTACTTCTTCAGCTTCGCTCGCCATTCCGCGATACCAACCCATTTTCCCGATTGGACGCGACCATAATAGACCAAGCCGCTTCTAGTCGATTTGACTTCACAGGCTTTCAAATCCTCTCGCAATTGCTCCAGCGTCTTGTTCGCTTTGTTGAGTTCCTGTCGGCTCTTTGCCAGCGTCTGTGCTCGCTTTTCCATCGTGAGTGGATGCGTCAACTGGAATCGCTCCCATGCAATCTCCGCCAATCGATGTGCGTTCTTGCGATCTCGCTGCGTTCTAGGCAAGGATAGTTCTTTGGTTCGACGATAGGTCTGCTCCACTAGCTCAAAGCTAAATTTCTGACGATCTAAGTCATCTTTTGCGCGTCGCAGCACGATCTCTTCTGACTCTTCCGTCAGATCGTCGGCTTTGTACATTTTCTCAAGTTGTTTGACCTCCTCAGCCGAGTAATCAACAAAATCCTTGGACGACTTGAGCCGTTGGTCGTTGCTTCTTTCGGCGAAAGTTTTGTCGAACTCTAAGTAGAATTTGTAATCTTCGTCCGCTTGCTGTTTCGTCAACTCGGCTTGCTCTTTGTCCAGGGGCAACTGCAATTGCATGAGCTTCGCTTCGCGCTCGGCTTCCTCCAGGCCAAGGCGAAGCGACGCGACTAATCGCTCTTGGGCTTCGATTTGTTCGTTTAGGCTTTCTGTATCGAAACGAATGAGCTTATCGCCTGCCTTAACGCTTGCTCCGTGCGGAACCACTTCTTCGATCTTGATGTTGGTCAAAACCCTAAAATCTACCGAGACTTCGCTAGCTTCTGCCGCCGCGAAGTTTACATTGAAGGTTACGTCGGATTGAATGCTTCCCATGGAGACCGAAACTGTCTTTGGCTTATCCGCAGGCGCAGCAGGTTTGGCATCTTGCGCCACGGCCAAAGTTTGCGACATCACTAAGAGCAGACCGTTGAAAAGGATCGAGGAAAAACGCCAACAAAAGATAGTGTAATGTGTAGCCTGAGATAGACGAAGGAAACCACTCATGTTGGACTCCAGTACAAGGAAATGGGATTCTAGTTTTCTCCACTATAGTTAGGTCGGAAATTCCGCGAAAGCGTAGCAGTCACAGTTTTGTCTGAATGTGCGCTGCTGTTTACAGTTGCCAGCCGAACGGTATGGGCTGGTCTTCGGCCAAGTTTAGCTGCCGTCATACGACATTGAGGCATGTCCGCGAACATTCTTACCCGTACTCACCAACGGGGAACAAGTACATGAACTCTCGTGTAGGTACCCCGAGGCGGTCAACCATATCTTGACGCATGGCGTAGTCTTGTAGCCAGCCTTCCAAAGCCATAGGTCATGAACTTAAATTATGGTTTCGCGGAATCACGTGAAGAATTGACAACACATCGGCTTGCCATTTCGGCAACAACCAAGTAATCGCCGTCGCCTCGATGTTTGTCAATGTTACGCAGAACATGGCGACTCGAAATGGCCAAACAGAATAGTCTAATAGAAGACAAATAGCCCCAGCCAAGACAAACCACTGCGACGTTTTCGCTCCATACGTGTGGTAACTTGGAACTCGCCCGTATTTCCAAAGCCCGGCCCCCGTCGTCATTAAATAACTTAGCAATCCGACCAACCACCAACTTGCCTCTCGAATCAGTACATCATCTCGAAACCAAAACAACCCAAAGAAGAGCGCTCCGTATAGAACCAAATCTGCAAAGCTGTCTAATCGGGCACCAAAATCCGATCGTTGCCTTAGCCATCTCGCTAATCTTCCATCAATCCAATCACTCAAATTGAGCGCGACAAACACTCCTGTAAAGAGATGCAATTTGTTTTGAAACGCTAGCCAGAAAAGGCCGATCGCCCCTATCAAACGGATCTCACAAATGACATTCGGAATTGTAAAATATTTGTCACGGTACGCGTTGTCTACTTCGACTGCGGGTTCCAATTGCTTGGAAGCGGGTTTTGGTGACTCCTGTGGTGAGTTATCGGTATCCATTCATGCGATCATTATTGCGAGAGTCGTTCAAGCCGCACTTTGCAAGAACTGGACAAAGTAATAAAAGGCCGGAGCGGAAAACGTCAAACTATCAATTCGATCCATCATACCACCTTGGCCAGGCAGCATCGTTCCGCTGTCTTTGACACCTACATCGCGTTTGATGCCGGACTTGTTGATGTCACCTAAGAACCCAAATATTGCAATCAAAAGGCCCGATAGCATCGCAAAAAAAACGCCAGCATTCCATGATCGTTGTTGCATCATAGTCGTTAACCAAGGCGCCAGTATAACCGAGAGAATCATCGATACCGCTATTCCACCTAATAGCCCTTCAAGGGATTTATTCGGGGAAACGCGAGGCGTGATCTTTGTTTTGCCAAACCGACGGCCCACCAGCGCCTGTGCGATGTCACCGGACTCCGTCAGAAGGACCAGAAAGAGAAACCACCCAACGTTCCCGGTCCAAGGCTCCTCAGGAAAAGAAAGGTTCAATAGAAAGGATGCGTGTGACAAACAGTAAACGAACAGCAGCAGTCCCCAAATACTTGCAGCTGTTATACGAACATAGTCTTCAATTAGACCAAGCCAGGCTCTGCATCCGCCCAATGCGAGCAAGAAAGCAACAGGCGCTGCGGAACGTAATTCCTTATCGTAACCGAGGATTAAAAGCACGTAGTAAATAGGCACAAATGCAAATACTAACGCAACCGTTGGCGCTCCGATCGATTTCCAGCCGATCAATTGAAGATACTCACGAAGGCTTAGGATTCCAGCGATGGCTAGCAGTACAGCGACTCCCAGATTGCCGAGTATCGCTGCAATACTCAGCGACACAGCAAGAGCCCACCATGTCCACATGCTTCTGAGCGGCGATTGCGCCGACTCGTTAGGAACGCCTCGAAGCATTGAAATCCGTACGAGCGTCCCCAACGTCAAGGATCCAAAAAGACATGCTAACGTCCATAACAATTGCGGCGATGGAACACTCATACTTTCTCCTGCTGACCGTAAAAAATGCTCTTGCCTACTTCCATGGCAACGGCATAGAAAACGGCGATCATTGCGACCAATCCAAGCAAGGCAAGGGATGGCCGTACCAGCTCAAATAATTTGCCCATAGGCGAGAACGGCAACGCAAAAGTCACTAATGCAACGCCCGACGCGGCTACGATCAACCAGACTCCAGGTCGGCTACGGAAGAAAGGCCTTTTCGTTCGAACTGCCAACATGATCAAAAGCCCAGTAATGATCGAAACCAGAAACCAACCTGTCCGAAATTCCTCTTCTGTTGCATGGAAAACCTTCAGCAATCCAGCAAATGTCAAAAGATCAAAGCATGTCCCTGTCAGACCAAACATCAGCATGAACCGCAAGATGGTTTTGATGTCCCAACGCCGCGGACGATCGACTATTTCTGGGTCCACGCTATCGGTTGCAAGGGCCATTGCAGGGAAATCGGCTAAGAGATTGATCAAAAGGATTTGCGTCGGAAGCAGTGGAAGGAATGGAAGGAAAAGTGAGGCGATTGCCATGCTGAGCATGTAGCCAAAGTTCGCGCTAATACTCACGAAAACGTATTTCAATGTGTTGGCAAGCGTTATTCGGCCCTCGTAGACACCCTTTGCCAGTACCCCCAAGTCCGATTTCAACAGCACTACATCCGCAGCTTCCTTGGCAACATCAACCGCTCCCGCGACTGAAATTCCAACATCGGCTGCGTGTAGAGCTGGTGCATCGTTGATGCCGTCCCCAAGAAAGCCGACGATGTGCTTTGAGCTCTTCAATGCGAGTACGATTCTTTCTTTTTGTTCTGGTTCAATCTCAGCGAAGATATCCGTTCTTATCGCCAGAGTGCGTAGCTCATCCTTTGAAAGCAAGCGGATTTCCGCTCCCGTCAAAACTTGACCACTTCTTAGACCAACTTGCCGACCTATTGAAACTGCGACGTTTCGATTGTCACCTGTAATCAGCTTTAACTGAATCCCCAAACTCTTCAATTGCTCCATGGTCGTGGCAATCGTACCCTTCAACGGATCCGTAAAGATCAAGAACCCCACAAACGTCATTTCGGATTCATCTGATTTTTCGATCTCCTGTTTGTCGGTGGACCGGTAAGCAACTGCCAACACGCGACATCCTTCGTCGCTCCAACGATTGAAACTTGCGATAAGAGCATCCCGCAAAGTGTCGATAGGAGTCTGATTGCCATCCAGCAATTCAACATGTTTACAGACTTCGAGAATATTCTTCATCGCACCCTTTGTGATTATGATCCGTCGATTGTGATCGGAGACTAAGACGCTAAGTCTTTTTCGATTGAAATCATACGGCAATTCGTCCAACCGACATACTTCGTCTGGCAAAACCGGTGAAGCGCGTCGGATCGCGGAATCAATAGGGTTTTCAAAGCCCGTTTCGAGATGGGCATTGATACAAGCCAATCGAAGCACCCGTTTGTTCTCTTGACCTAGTGCATCTCGCGCGGCATGCAATTCCACGCTTCCTTCGGTCAAGGTGCCGGTCTTGTCGACGCAAAGAATGTCCATACCGCCAAAGTTTTCAATAGCTAAGAGACGCTTGACGATTACATCGGATTTGGCCATCGCCTTGGCTCCGGTCGCTAAGACCACACTAGTGATTGCAGGTAATAATTGCGGAGTCATCCCTACAGCCAAGGCCAAGGCGAAAAGCAAGGACTCCACGACGGGGCGTTGGAAATAAATATTGGTAAGGAAAACAACAACAACTAAGACGGCAGTAATCCCTAGCAGCAACTTTCCAAAATCGCGAAGGCCCCGTTCGAACCCCGTCGTGGGTGCTCGATGCTCAAGGCTCGCTGAGATTTGGCCAAACTCGGTTCGCTTGCCGACTTTCACGACAATCGCCTTGCCGATTCCGCTCACAATATGCGTACCTAGGAACAGAGAATTGGTTCGTTTGGATAATATGGTTTCCGCTTCGATTCGACCTGCCGTTTTCTCGGCGGGGAAGCTCTCGCCGGTCAGAGCTGACTCATCGACACAGAGTTCGCGAGATTCAATGAGCCTACAATCACCTGGAACCAACGAGCCGGCTCGAAATAAAATCACGTCGCCCGGTACGATCTCATCTCTAGAAATCGTACTCTCATTCCCATCACGAAGTACGGTAGTCTTGGTCTCAATGACAGCTAAGAGGCTCGCGACCGCATCGGCAGCACTTCGCTCCTGCCAGAAGCTCAGAAATCCACTCAATACAATAATGATAAGAATGATAAATGCATTGGTTGAATCATCTAGAAAATAAGATAGTACGGCCGATACTAAAAGAAGAAGAACAATAGGGTTGTTAAGTTGCGCGGCGACGATGGATAAACTCGAACGACGCCGTCCTTCGATCGTTTCCTCTTCCGATTGTGAAAGTCTTGATCGGCTCTCGGACTCGGAAAGACCATTCGGGGACGATTGCAAGGAATTTAGAAGTGCTTCCTCTGTCAAGCTCCAAAAAGACGAAAAATCAGCCATCTATTCAGCCACTCCTCGTCATAGATAAGCCTCGGCTTGCAAGCAACTTCCAGCGATGTTAGCGAGGGAGTGGGATGAGAACGGTTTCACCTTGAAGTTTAACATATCCTGGGCATCGGCGCGCCGGCTGGTTCGTCAACGGCCAAGAGATGCCCCAATAGGCGTTCTATAACAACAGGCGAGATTCGGTGTTCGATTACATTCCCTATGACGGTCGCTGCCGCTGTTTGCGGAATCGAATGCAATACATCGAGGGCATGATCTGCGGAACTAGCAGCGACGACCGCCATAAAGGTTCCTTCATTGGCGACATACAACGGGTCCAAGCCGAGTAGCTCGCAAACTCCGCGTACGTCAGAAGTCACCGGAATTTTAGACTCTGTTAACTTCATAGTACACCCACACGCTTCGGCCCACTCATGCAACACCGCCGAGACTCCGCCGCGTGTTGCATCTCGCATAGCCCGAAGTCCGCCTCCCAACGCGGATTGCAAAGCTGCCGTAGCTCGATGAACCGGTGCGGAATCGGAGCGAGGGTTGGGTGTGAATCCGAAATTCTCACGGGCACTCAGTACGGCAATTCCGTGCCGCCCAATCGGACCACTAACAATTAGCATGTCGCCAGGTTGAATGCTCATCGGGCCCTTGGGTGCATTGCTTCGAATCCGTCCAATTCCAGTCGTATTGATGAACAAACCATCGGCTGCACCTCGCGGAACGACTTTGGTGTCCCCAGTGACAATGCTCACGCCGCACAAACGAGCTGCCCTTGCGATACTTTGAATGACTTGATCGAATAAGGCCAGCGGCAGGCCCTCCTCAATGATCAACGAAAGGGTTAGCCACAGCGGCTCGGCACCAGAAACTGCCAAATCATTGACAGTTCCGTAAACCGCCATCGATCCGATGTCTCCGCCGGGAAAGCAGATCGGAGATACAACGTAGCTATCTGTCGTGATGGCAATACAGCCATCTACGAGACCGACATTCGCAGCGTCAGTATCGTTCGCCAATGGGGGCAAATGCAACTGGATTCGATCACGAATCAAACGACGCATCATGAGTCCACCCTCGCCATGGGCGAGCATCACGCAGTCGTTATCGGCCATTCCAATAACAGGGCATTGCAAGCTTGTAAGACGATCGGTGTTGTTCATAGTTGAGCTGATTGATAACGATAGTAGGCCGCACAAGCTCCTTCACTTGAAACCATAGGAGCCCCCAGTGGCTGCTCTGGACGGCATGTCTTTCCAAATTCGGGACAGCCGGTCGGTTTAATTCGACCAGCTAAAATGTCTCCGCTGCGACATCGAAGTTCTTCGACGACTCTCAATGGCGCAGGAATGGAGAATCGGCGACGGGCATCAAAATGTCGATAGCGAGCCACAAGTTGCAATCCACCCCGCGAAATCACCCCAAAACCTCGCCACGGCGCGTCAACCGCCTCGTAAACTTGATCAACGGCACTTTGCGCAAACTCATTACCTGCCGTTCGGACGCTCCTCGAGTAACAATTAATAAGTTCACTTCTACCCGACTGCAACTGGCATACCGCCTCGCGAATGCCAAACAACAAATCAATCGGTTCAAATCCGGTTACCACTACCGGGACATGAAACCGATCGACAAACGGACGATACTCTTCTAAGCCAGTCACCGTACAGACATGACCTGCCCCGAGAAAACCTTGAACGCGATTATCCTCTGCCGACATCAGAGCTTCCATAGCTGGCAGTACACGCACATGGGCTACAATCAAACTAAAGTTGTTTAGCCCCAATCGATCCGCTTGAAGTACGGCCAATGCGGTGGCAGGAGCGGTCGTCTCAAACCCGACAGCAAAGAAGACAATCTGGCGATCAGGAAACTCTTGAGCCAGCTTCACAGCATCCATGGGTGTGTACATGGCTCGGACATCCCCACCTCGCGATCTCGAACTTAGAAGCGATTGGTGACTTCCTGGGACTCGCAACATATCCCCGAAAGTTGTCAAAACAACTTCAGGAGACATGGCCAATGATTGCGCTAAATCGATGGCTTCAATCGGGGTGACACAGACCGGACAGCCTGGACCATGAATCAGCTCTAAGCAATCTTCCAACGCCTCCTCGATACCGTGTCGGAGCAAGCTATGTGTTTGTCCGCCACAGACATCCATCAAGACCCAACGCCTTGTCGACATGCGTCGAATTTCTTCGACCATTTGCTGGGCAAGCTTTGCATCGCGGAATTCATCGAGATATTTCATAATTCCCGCCATCAGCGATCCGTGGGTTCCCACTATCTGGTTCACCCTCAAGGAGATCTAGTTGCCTGAGTTCTTCCAGTACCCGTAGGGCTTCCTCTGCATCGATCAGGCAAATGGCAACCCCCGCATGAACGATCACGTAGTCTCCTTGGTAGGCCATTGGCACGCAGGCCATATGTACTTCGCGATTGACTCCCTCAAATTCCACCACCGCGCGCGCAAAGAGTGGATCGCGATCTACCCATTCTAGTACTTTGCCTGGGATGCCTAAACACATACTTGCGCCCGATCTACCGATTCGCATGAGGTATTCGAGGAAATACGAGAACGTGCCGTTGCAATCGCCAACTGCCCCATGGACAACCCGCCATCATTGGGTGGAATCCTTCCCGGCCACCCAACCGTCCGTTTCAATTGAGTCAGTAATGAATCGACCAATTCCACGAGCATACGATTTTGGAAGACACCACCTGAAAGAACAACGCGGTACGTTGGATATTTTTCCACAACCGAAGCAATTGCCAAAGCTAATCCACGATGAAAACGCATAGCCATGACGCCAGCGGAAACGTCGTTCTTCCGATCCAAAATCAGGGCACGAATCATTGGTCGCCAATCGATTTGAATTGGCATTGAAGTCACATCTAGCGGGTAAGCATTCGCCTCGTCGCGAGCGCAAATCGCTTCCAATCGCATCGCCAGTTCCCCTTCGTAACTCGGACGGATGTCGCCCAATACGATCGCAGCAACGCCATCAAACAATCTCCCGACACTGGTCGTCCATGGGCTGAATCGGCGTTGCCCGAACCATTCCGAATTCAACAATTGCTTTTGTGAACTTAATTGGCATACCTCGAGGGCTTCCTCCACATCGTTCTCAAACGACTCCCGCAGCAACGCCGCGGCGATTCGATTCGGCTCTCGGATCGCCGCTTCGCCACCCAACAAAGGAAATGGACGTAATGCTCCAACATTCTCGTAGCCCGTAGCCGAGGCTACAAGTATTTCGCCACCTGAAATCACCCCATTCTCACTCCAACCTGTTCCGTCAAAAGCGATCCCGATAACTTTTTGGTCCATCCATCCATGCTCCAACATTCCCGCAACGATGTGGGCGTGATGGTGCTGAATTGCGACCGTTTGCTTTTCCTGTTCGCTCGCCCATCGGGTGGAAAAATAATCAGGGTGCATATCGTGGACGATTGCACTTGGAGAGCTAGAATATAGAAGTTGTGTTTCCTTGATGCACTGTTCAAATCGTTCGCGGTTGGCAACGGATGCAAGGTCGCCAAGATGAGGCCCGAGAATGGATTGCAAACCATTGGAAAGCGAGATACTGACCTTCTGCTGACCACCGACAGCCAAAATCGGCAACTCGGTTTTCAAATCAACAACGAGCGGGGTTAGGCCACGGGCTGCTCGAATCGTCACTTGCCTATCCTTCATGCAGCGAACCACGCTGTCATCGACGGGGCGAACGATCTCGCGATTATGATGAAGAAAGCCATCTGCAACAGAGGACAAATGAATCTCCGCATCCTGCTGATCGCATACCAGGGGCTCTCCTTCGATATTGCCACTGGTCACGACGAGTGGCACACCGCAAATGTCGCATAACAAGGCATGCAAGGCCGTCGTAGGCAACATAACGCCAACCGTTTCGAGTCCGGGATGGATGGACTCGGCTAGAACAGTTCCTTTGCGCCTTTCAAGCAATACGATCGGTCCAGCGGGGCTGCATATGGCCTGTCTCTCTCGCGGCGAGATGATCGCAAGCAATGCGGCTTGCTCAAGGCCACTAGCCATAATGGCAAAAGGTTTGCGGAGACGTTGTTTTCTCAACCGCAGTCTATTTACCGCGTTTTCATTGGTGGCATCGCACATTAGCTGATAGCCCCCAAGGCCCTTGATCGCAAGTATCTTGCCTCCTCGGATCAGGTTCGCAGCCAACGCGATCGTCTCCTTACTTGATGAGTACGACGTAATGCAACCGGAAAACCAAATCTGGGGGCCGCACTTTTGGCAGCAACTCAACTGGGAATGAAAGCGGCGATCGCTCAGGGATTCATACTCGGCTCGGCATTCCTCGCACATCGAGAAGCGGTTCATGCATGTGCGGTTTCGATCGAAAGGCATGGAATGCAATATAGAATAGCGTGGGCCGCAATCAGTGCAGGACGTAAAGGGATACTCGAAACGCCGGTTGTTTGTATCCCGCAACTCCGCCAAACATCGATCGCATATTTTCATATCGACGGGAACTGCTGTCTGCAGCACGCCAACGGAATCGCTTGGGATAATTGAGAAGCGATCGTGACCACGAGACTCAATGAACTCGCGTTCCATGCGAACATCGCTTGGTAGGACGGGCAATGACTCGAGGCAACACGACGCAAATAATCCAGTTGCCAACTCGCAGCCTTCAAGTTCTATGACTACACCACTCATTTCGTTTCGTACGGACCCTGTTAGCAGCAGTTCGCAGGCTAGCCTTGCAATCGCAGGTCGAATCCCATACCCCTGGACAGCTCCGATGAGCGTAAAACGCTCCGCATGGATTTTTTCTGGTAGAGCCGGCTTAGAACTGGCTGCCCGGATAGAGGAGTCCGAAGAATGCAGGCTTTCAGTCTCTGCCACGGATTCGGACGGGCGAATGGCGATTTTCATTTATGCTGCGCTTCCTATCCATTGCGTTCGCTGCTCTTCCAGCCATCGGCACCACTCACCGATTCCCGCCCCCGTCAATGCACATACTTCTAAAACCGAAAGCTCCCCTTGAATCGCCTTTGCATCAGCCACCACTCGCTCGACCGAAAAGGGAACATACGGCAAAAGGTCCGTCTTGCTAATGACTAGGGCTTGGCTAGTACGAAACATCTTGGGGTACTTGCCAGGTTTGTCATCACCTTCGGTTGTACTGACCAGCACTACCCGAACATGTTCCCCTAAGTCATGAGACGCAGGGCAAACAAGGTTTCCGATATTCTCGATGAACAAGAATTCGAAGTCGGTGGCCGGAAGCTTGGCCAACCCACGCTTAACCAGCTCGAGTTCCAGGTGGCAAGCACCGCCTGTCGTTAACTGCTGTACGGGCACCCAGGGAGCCAATCGCTGGGCATCGCGGTCGGTCGCGATATCGCCTACCAATACCGCCATTCGATGCCTTCCGTTCCAGAATTTCGCGGTCGCCTCTAATAGACTCGTCTTACCCGAACCGGGCGACGAGACCACGTTGACGACAAGCGTTCCCCGCAAGCTCATATCAGCTCGTAGTTCAGCCGCTTCTCTCTTCTTGCCCGCTTGAACATCTTGGTTGATCGAAATCGTTCTCTCTAACGTGCTACTCATGGTTCGACTGCTCCTTTGGCGAGCGGCAGTTCGCCAAAATTAACGTTTGTGGCGTCATCCGTCTCTGTCGTGATACTTCTCAGGCAGAGCTGATCACCGCTAATCACTTGAACTCTTGGTGAAGAGCAGCTTGGGCACGAAAACTGATAATCGATGATTTCAAATGCATCGCGGCATTCCAGGCAGACGGCCACCAAAGCAGTTTGGTGTACAACGAGTCGAGTACTCTCGAATTCCGAATCCGGAATAAGTGCCTTGAATGCCTGTTCAACCAACACTGGTTCCACTCCGGCGAGCGGTCCGATTTCGATTTGGATAGAGGAAACTCTCTCCACCTCGTTTTGTAGCATTGCATGTTCCACTTGCTTTAGCAGTTCTCGCATCAAGGAAACCTCATGCATGGCCAAGCTCTTTCGCTAGTCGCTCGACACAATTTGCAATCGCACTCTCGCAACTGTCTGATACCGCATTGCCTGGACTAAATTGTTGTCCAGGTATAGCCCAAAGCACAACATGTTTTGGAAGGCGACCTAGGCATGCGGCAAGCTCCAACACAGTGAATAAATCGATTTGGTGAGAGCCAGCCGACCGAAGTTGGATGGGACGCTCGAAGACAGCCGTTGCCGACGGATGTTGGCTTGAATTCGTGAATCGCAAACGTGAATCGCATTGGTTCGCGTCCTCAACCAATTCGAATCGCTGGTAATTCAGATTGTCGCTATCACGTCCATTGGTAATGCATCCGTCAACGAGATGCAGCGAATTCTGCTCGTCAAGCCAATCTACAAAATCGTGCGGTACGGTCGCTTGACGTAGCTTGATGCCTGGCAATTTTAAATGCTCAAGTTGATTAATGACCTTCCATCCCGCTTGATCGTCGCCATGCGGACTCCCGAAGCCTACCGCCAAAGTCTCGGTCTTATTGATCGTCCCGACTGGATTCATCGTCGTTCCACCTTTAGCCGGAGGAAATGCGTTGAACAGCTAATGCATGGGTCATAACTGCGGATAAGCTTTTCACAAGCCAGACCGATATGCGCGTCGTCCTGGTCAAGCATCGACGGAAGCAATGATCGCAAGTCTTCTTCGATCTGACGTTGGTTCTGGGAGGTCGGTGGAACTATCTTAGCAAACGTTACTTTTCCTTCGTCGTCAATTCGATACCTATGAAACATGAGCCCGCGTGGTGCTTCCGTGGCAGCCATCCCTTCCGAAGACTTTGCCTGATAAGGAATGCGTCCAACAGCAAACGAGCGATAGTTGTGAACGATTTCAAGTGCTTCTTCATAGGCATGCACCATTTCCAAAGCGCGAGCAACGATCGAACGATACGGATTCGTACAAGGCCATCGGATTCCGACTTCGTTGGAAATCTGATAAGCGGACGGTGAGAGTCGATCTCGATTCAGGTTCACGCGAGCCAAAGGCCCGACAAAGTATGGGGTTTGCGCAGGAATTCGAACCGAGTGAAGGGCTGTGCTATGTGGCACTTGGCATTCTGAAAAATACCTCTCGAACTCATGAACTTCGATCGCCAATCCTGCGGTCGAAGCGATTCGACCTTCGTTCATTGGATACTCGAGTTCGTTTTGCAGGGCCACCATCTCGTACTCTTGGCTAAAATCAGGGAAGTCGAAATTTGCTACCCAACGCGTTGTTTCAATAGCCGCATCCAATCCCCACTTCAAACCTTCAAGAAGCGGTTCTAACTCGACTTTCTTGGGGGCTCGATAGAAACCGCCAACAGCCACATTGACCGGATGAACCGCGCGGCCGCCGACGACTTCGAGAAGTTGGTTGCCAATCTTTTTTAACCGCAAGCCTCGATTGACTTCGGCGGGAAACTTGCGAGCCAATTCGATGCTACTTTCGCAGCCAAAGAAATCGGGAATATGCAAAAGGTGGATGTGAACTCCGTGGCTTTCAATCCACTCACCGCAATAGAGCAAACGGCGGAGCTGTCGAATCTCAGGGGAGACGGTTACGCCCAAGGCTTTTTCCAAAGCATGAACGCAGGTCATTTGGTATGCAATCGGACAAATGCCGCAGATGCGGGCAGTAATATCTGGAACATCTTCGAGCGGTCGACCTCGCAGCAGGGCTTCGAAAAACCGAGGCGGCTCGTAGATCGCTAAATTGACATGGAGAACTTCACCGTTGTCGATAACGACATGCAGGCCTCCCTCCCCCTCGACACGTGTCAACGCATCGACTTTTATGATCCGTTCCTTTGGTTGAAAGGGCTGCGAGTCTGTCATATTGACTCCCCCTGGTTAGAAGCAGGATCGATTCGGTCGCCGGTCTCCCGGAACTCTGGGGCATTAGCATTGAAGCTGCGCATAAGCGTCACCAATTGGCTTGCGGCGACCCCATTCTCGAGATATTTGTCCGAGAGACTATCGCAGTTTGATTGCGAGACCGGCCCATAGCAACCATAGCAGCCTCGATTAAACCTCGGGCAAATGGCATCGCAACCCGATTGTGTGATTGGGCCGAGGCAAGCGGTATCGCTTGTGACCGCAATGCAAACCGTTCCGTTCCGCTTGCAGTCTAAGCATACAGCGTGCGAAGGTGTTTTAGGTCGACGCCCCTGCAGCAAGCTGCGGATGACTTCAAGGAGTTGGTATCGATTGATCGGGCAACCTCGCAACTCGAAATCGACGGCCACATGATCTGCGATCGCTGTAGAAGTCGCCAGTGTTTGGATGTAACTTGGTTCGGCGTAGACATATCGTAAGAACTCAGAACGATCTCCCCAATTCTTCAACGATTGTATGCCGCCAGCAGTTGCGCAGGCTCCGATCGTCACAAGATACTTCGTTTGCTCTCGAACACGATGAATTCGTTTCTTGTCATCCGGAGTCGTAATGGAACCCTCAACCAATGCAATGTCGTAAGGGCCAGGTTCGCTATGACTGGATGCTTCCAAAAAATGGACAATTTCGAATCGCTCGGAAATCAAGAGCAGTTCATCCTCACACGAAAGCAGCTGCAACTGGCAGCCATCACATGAGGCGAACTTGAAGACCGCTAGTCGAGGTCTTGTGCTGCCTTTTTCCGAATGCCCTGTTGCAAGCGACACTATAATGCCTGCACTTTCAACCATTCGGCGACTCGAGGATAGGGTAGCACAGGACCGTCTTTGCATAGGAACTCAGAACCCAATTGACAATGTCCGCAAAGACCTACCGCGCAATTCATGTTCCGTTCAAGAGAAATCCATATTTTCGACGGAAGAATCTTACGTTGCAATGCGGCAAGAACAACGTAACGCATCATCACTTCTGGACCGCATGTCATGAGAATAGTGTTCGCCGGATGGGACAAAACCAATCGGTTCAGCAGTCCTGTCACAACACCAACGTTTCCATGCCAATCCGAAGAAGCACGATCCACAGTTGTTTGAACCTCAACTCCATTTTTCCTCCAAAGCATATACTCGTCATGAAATAGCAAATCGTTTTGAGTGCGGGCACCGACCATAACAACTATCCTACCTACTTGGTCACGTTGACGGGCCAGGGCATAGATTACGGAGCGTAGGGGCGCTAAGCCAATTCCACCAGCTACTACGATTACATCTTTTTTGATCGAACTAGCGGCGGTGCCCAGCAAACACGAGTCGATAGGCCAATTGGAACCAAATGGGCCACGCAGTCCAAATTGCATACCGCGTCCCCCCGCAGCGATAGCGTTTGTCACTCCTCCTACCGCACGAATGGTATGGCGCAGAACATGCGGAGTATTCGGATCGCTGCTGATCGAAATTGCGGCCTCCCCAATTCCAGGAACATACAACATATTGAATTGACCGGGCGAAAACCGAAAGTCACTTCCGATATCATGGTCCTCGAACACCAAATCGTAGGTGGCAACTCCCGGTGTTTCAGGCATGACTCGTTGTATGCGAACTGCGTGCGATAGCCATGAATCCTGTTTGGTTTGCAGTGGAGAAGCGTTCAAGGCGATTCCCTCGGTAAGCGGCAGACCTTGGACTCGGACGGCTGAATGACGGGAAGTGTTCGCTTGTCGTTCGGTTCACTTCGGATCAACGCCACTTCCTCTGTCAAATCGATACCAACAGGGCACCAAGCAATACACCGCCCACATCCAACACATCCTGACGAATCAAACTGATCGTGCCAAGAGGCGAGCTTATGTGTGAGCCATTGCCGATAGCGACTTCGCGTATCATTGCGGACGACTCCTCCAGCAATATAGGAGAAGTCGAGATTAAAGCAAGAATCCCAGGTGCGTTCACGTTCCACATGTTCACCCTGTAGATCCGCAACTTCCGCAACAGTCGAACAGAAGCAGGTTGGACATACCATCGTACAATTCGCGCAAGACAGACATCGCTCCGCCACACGATCCCAGCGGGGATGTTCAAGATTATTTAGCAGCAAATCGCGAATCCCGACGGTATTCATGTGTTTGCTGATTTGATCAACCGCTTTCTGGCGTTCAGCCGAGGCTGAAAGCAAATGACTCTTGGTCGCTGGCAGATGATCTAACTTGGCTAGCACCGCTGAACCGGTTTCCGACCCTGTCTCAACGACGAACCCATCGTCGATTTCAGTCAATGCTAAATCGAACCCAACTTTACACTGCGGCCCGGAGCCCATCGAAGTACAGAAACAAGTGCTAGCTGCGTGTGTGCATTGAACCGCAATGATAAATGCGGCTATACGTCGCTGATGATACGTGCGGTCGACATAGGAGCCTTCCATGAAAACACGATCTTGAATGGCGAGAGCTGCAAGTTCACAGGAACGCACGCCGAGGAAAGCATACTTCGGTACTGCTGCTTCAGGAACGGCCATTCGCCACCCTGCCTCGCATCGATCAGCAGTGGCTACTGTATGACGAGCTGGGAATAAAAACTGTTTCCAGGAATGCGGTCCAACATTGTATGCGAAGTAGCTCTCGGTATTGTTCTGTCGCAGTCGATAGCGCCCGGGTTCTTGGGAATCAGACCATCCAATCGGCAAATCGCTGGCCGATTCCAACTCTGCGTAGATGATCGCATTCTCTTCTATTCTTGGTCCGACGACGCAATAACCCTTTTCTCGTAGGACCGCGATTAGCGGACTGATTCCCTGCTTTGGAATGAAAGCCATATCAGTTGTTGCATCGACGTCGACCATCGTCATAAGCTTCCATCTCGAAAGAGATCCAGCAGCTGCAATCGTGTGGCGAGCAAGCGTCGAGCAAGTGAAACAGCCACCTGTCGCATGACATAGTATCCAAGTTCATGATTCTGTTCGCAAAGCGACTTCAGCTCGTCCGTCAAGAACTCAATTGCCTTTGTTTCCTCAGTGGCCACGGCGGAAGTCGTCATTACGCCGTCCGACAGGAGCGAAGACCAAGCCAACAATTCACCTCTCCCTAGAGTTAGAATTTTCCGTACCCCATGGCCAGGAACTCTCATTTCCATCGTCACTAAACCGTCGCAGAGTATGTGAATACGAGAATGATGATCGGACTCGTAAAACAGCACTCGACCAATCGGATAGGATTGGATATTAGCAATTTGCGATAACTGCTCAACCGCGGTCGCCGGCATACCCTCGGTAAGATCCAGGCTAAGTAACGCATCGTGTACTTCTTGCTTCGTCGCGTCCAACGCTGTCAACCTCCCACGAACAAACGGCGCGCTATGACAACCCCGTCATCCCCAACTTCTTCGCGAAAATCGCGAGCTCGGAGAATCTCGCGAGCGGGTAGATTATCTGCCGTCGTCTCCGCAACGACTTGGGAAATCTTCCATTCGCGAGCAACCTCCAAACACAAATCGGCTAGTTGAGAAGCCAATCCATGCCGCTGCCACCTGTCACCTACGAGCAATGCTAAGCTCGCCCGATTATGATCCGCATAAGCTACCAATCGCCCAACCCCAATGAGTTGCTTGACTCCATCCATCTCCGTCTCTGCAACGATTGCAAGTTCACGATCATAATCGATAAAACAAAACCTTGCTGCAAATTGGTGATTGTATTGGTGCACCAACCCCCCAAACCGATCGTGAATCGTTGCGGGCGAACACCCCTCTAGCAGCTTGATCCAAGCGTGCTCATCCTCAGGACGTATGGGGCGCAATGTGACGCATTTCCCATCCGCTAAAGTGATTTGTCTCGTCAGTTCGGACGGATAAGGACGGATCGCCAAGTGCGAATAGGAACGTGATGGAGCTTTCGACTCCCTCGTTTCCAGAATGATCCTGGCGTCCACCGCAATGGCGGTCTTTGGTGTGACGACCAGCGGATTGATGTCGAGCTCAACTATCTCGGGACACTCTGCAACCAAATAAGAGAGTCGAATCAGAGCGTCCATCAGCTGGTCGATGTTGACTCTGGGGCGTCCGCGAAACCCATTGAGCAGTGGCCAAGCACGCATGGATTCGAGCATTCGTCGGGCTAGCCGATCATTTAGGGGAGGAAGCTCCACGACACGGTCGCGAACGAGTTCGGCCATCGTTCCACCTGAACCAATCATGAGAACCGCACCAAAGGTTGGATCTCGTTTGACGCCCACGATGATTTCAACTGAGTTGGGGTCCAACACCATCGGCTGCACTGATACTCCTTCTAATCGAGCGCCTGGCCGTGAATTGCTAGCTGACCAGAGTATCTTTTCGAAGGCAGCTGCGACTTCGGCCACTCCCTGCACGTTTAGCATCACTCCACCGACATTGGTTTTATGACTGATGTCTGGTGAAATGATTTTTAAAGCGACTGGGCAGTTAAGCCGTTGGGCGATCTCTGCTGCTTGATTTGCATTGGATGCAAAAACGGTTTCATTTGTTGGAATATCGTAGGCTGCTAGGATGGCCTTCGATTCAATCTCATTGAGCATCCCTGACTTAGAACGAACTGAGGCCTCACGATCGGCCTTGCACAAACGGAAATCGATGGCTCGTTCAGTCGGGGTCTCGTATAGGATATCGCGACGACGGCCATATTGAACCATGCTTTCGAAGGCCGCCACTGCTTGTTCCGGACTATGGAAGTTTGGAATACCAGCTTGGTTCAGATTCTCAATGCCGGTTCTCACCGATGCGCCACCCATCCAAACAGCCAGTACTGTCTTGGTCGACTGAGCACTGGCAGCGATAATCGCACTAGCCGATTCGGCAGGATCGGTCATCGCTTGCGGTGTCAAGAGAACGATCAAACCATCAATACCATTATCATGGAGGGCGGTTTCAACAGTCGTCCCAAAAAGGGCTGGCGTGGCATCACCCAAAATGTCGATGGGATTCTGGTGCGACCAAGTCGAAGGCAACTGTTCATTGAGTTTTTCGATCGTCACTTCGGAGAGTGTCGCGAGGACCCCTTGGTGGGACAGCAAAGCGTCTGTAGCCATAATGCCTGGCCCGCCAGCATTAGAGACAATTGCCAATCGAGGCCCGCGTGGGAGATTACCTCTCGCAAGAACTTCAGCGCAACTAAACAACTCGTTCATATCGTAGACTCGAACGATTCCAGCTCTGGCCATGGCAGCATCGTACACGCTATCTTCCCCAACCATAGCGCCAGTATGTGAAGCCGCAGCCTTCGCAGAGGCTGCAAATCGACCAGCTTTATAGGCTACGATCGGCTTCGTACGTGTAAAGGCTCTCGCTGCTGACATGAACTTGCGCGCATCCCGGATCGACTCAACGTACAGCACAATGGAATCGGTATAGGGGTCCGTTGCCAAGTAGTCAATCATGTCGCCAAGGTCGACGTCTAACGCATTGCCAAGTGAAGCAACGGCGGAGAAACCAATACCCTCGTCAATAGCCCAATCCATAATGGCAACACAGAGAGCTCCAGACTGTGAAATGAAAGCTGTTCGACCAGGCTTTGGAAGTCTGCGCGCGAAGCTTGCGTTTAGCCCATGATTTGGTGACAAAACCCCGAGGCAATTCGGCCCGACCACGCGCATCCCAGGATACTTGGCGATAATACACTGGATCTCTCCTTCTAGTTGCAATCCTGTTGCGCCTATCTCGCGAAAACCCGCAGAAAGTACAAGCAAGTTTAGGACACCAGCGCGTCCACATTCATCGACGATTGCTGGTACTGTTACGGCAGGCGTGCATACAACGGCCAAATCGACCGGATCGAGTACATCTCCAATGCACTTGACGCAAGGAATGCCATCAATCTCCTCATATTTCGGATTGACTGCATAGACCTGACCCGGAAAGCTTCGTCAACCAGATTCGACAATACAATCTTCCCAATACTTGATTTATTTGGGCTTGCTCCAATGACCGCGACGCTACGGGGTTGAAATAGTCGGTTCAAGTTGCGAATCGACATTGGTGAGATCCTCTAGTTAGTGCGAAACGAACACCAAAGGTCCTCATCGCAATCGCTATGCCATCGATTAATCGTACAACTTGAAAGTCAACAATGCTTGAAAACAAGCATCAATCGCTTGCACGCATGATTGGGAAATCCTCATATCGGTTAGGAAGAAGCCACGAACCGGCGCGACAATTCGCACGATCAATTAAGGAGACTGTGCCAAACTGACTCAATTTGGCGAGTTCTTGCACAAACGAAGAGGGCCGAGGCCCAAAGCATCATCGTGCTTCAAGCGAAGAGAGATGGATCAAGCAAGATCACATGCCCCTAGAGTGTCCCCAACGATCTCCAGAACGGTGCGGATCCTCAGGGGTTGGATCGTCGAAATGTTGGGATCGCGTCATGGAATTCAAACGTGATCTGCGAAGACTCACTGCTGGGGTGGGTCTTGAGTTTATGAATTCGTCAAAGGTATTGAATTGGTGCAAGCTTAAGTAGTTACGCAGTCCGGTAAGTATGTCCTCAATTATTTGAGGCCCAGCACGGTAAATCTCACTGGTCAACATTGCAGTATTTGCTCCTGCAATCACAACTCGGATAACATCTTCGATTGAACAAATCCCGCCACTAGCAGCCAGCGATATCAGAGGCCCACCGGCACGCAATCGAATCAATCCATCGATGGTGGGATTGATGTTGCCCGAATGAGTTAGCGACCATTTGATCGTCGTTTTGATGCGTTCCGCGCACACCTCCCACGACGTTGCATGCGCAAAACCAACCAGTCCGGAGGCTCCGGCTTCAGTGAGTCGCCATGCTAAATTTGAAAGATTGGTATGGTATGTTGAGAGTTTGACCGAAACCGGAATACTCACTTGATCACAAAGAGAAGTGACGCACGCGAGTAGTTCTCGTTCCACGCGATCACCGCTGACCGTGGGCTCTGTAATTTCCGGCTCGAGCATCAATTCAATTGCATCCGCTCCGGCCCTCTGAAGATCTACGGCAAAGCTTAGCCAATGACCGCCGGTACACCCATTCAAACTGGCGATGACTGGTAGATCACTGAATCGTTTGTGTTGCGAGATCGTATCCAGATACCCTTGCGGCCCGCCGTTGTACTTGTCCTCAATCTGTTCGTACGATAGCCATTCAACCTGTGATTCCCGATCACTTACTCGCTCGCCTCGTTGGTTCCGCTGGTGAACAATTTGCTCTTCAAACAGCGATGGTAAAACGATCGCTCCTGCACCCGCGATCGAGAATTCACGAACTTTCTCTGGAATCAGCGTCAATGGACATGAGCCGACAACGATTGGCGACTTCAATTTCAACCCCAGATAGGACGCTGATACACTTGGGAACAACATTCGGTGCTTTCTATATTGTCCATACGCTTTGAAGCCAGTGGACGCTAATATTAATGGTGATACGGATTGAAAAAATTGGGAAAGAAGAATTTGGGATCAACCCGACTAAAGAAACCTAACCTAGCTGCAATCGAATGCAATCCCTGTTCCGGGCTCTCACCTCGCTTTCGTTCCTATCCCTGCGTTCTCGGCGTGCCACGCTGTCACATGTGCCCCCTCAAATATCGTCCCCTACGCACGTAAAAGCCAAATCTGTTTGATTTCGAAATAGAAGGCAACGGATCTTGACCGACTCAGACATTGCTGAAAAGGAACGAGTTGACGGGCGTATGATCGAGTAAGCACGATCATGTCCTTCTTGGGCACGCTTTTTGCGTGGCCTGACAATCGTCGTGATTTGTAAGTACTCGTTTTTACTCTAACTCGCAAAAGTCCGGTTTTGGTGTGAAATCATTCGACTCGAAACCAGGAAGGGGTGCTTCAGATGATTCGTTCCAATACAGAGCAAGTGCCACTTGACAACCAGCAGCTAGCTGATGTTTTCGAAGAGATTGCCACCCTCCTAAAGACACAAGGAGCGAATCCCTTTCGAGTGAAAGCTTACCGAACGGGAGCGGATACAATTCGGCGGTTGCCATCCCCGGCACAGCAAATTCTGATGACAAGCGGTATTGAAGGTCTGATGCAGTTGCCCGGTATCGGAACATCGCTGGCACACGCAATCGAGCATCTTTTGCACACCAGTCACCTCCCACTTTTGGAGCGACTTCGCGGCGACGATATTGCTGAACGACTCTTCGCGACAGTACCCGACATAGGGCCAAAGCTTGCGCATCGCGTTCATGAAGAGCTTGGGATAGAGACACTGTTTGAACTGGAGGCTGCGGCTAAAGACGGGCGACTAGCTCGGGTTCACGGGATGGGCCCGAAACGCATACAAGCCGTGCGGGAATCACTTGCTCGGCGACTGTTACTTTGCAAACAGGCCCAGCGAAAAGCGTCAGACGAGCCAGGCAGGCTTCAACGAGAGGTCCAAGGTGCAGTTAGTCCGCAAGTTCCGATAGCTGAGTTACTTGATGTTGATGATCAGTATCGGAGGCTAGCTAAGCATGGCAAATTGCCTCGAATTGCTCCTCGCAGCTTCAATCCAACTGGCGCCGCTTGGTTGCCAGTGTTACATACCGAACGTGACGATCGGCATTACACTGCCTTGTTTTCCAATACATCGCGAGCACACGAATTAGGGACAGTTCATGATTGGGTTGTGATTTATCGCGACGATAAGGAAGCCCACGGTCGATGGACTGTGATCACCGCCAACTACGGCCATTTGCAGGGCCGAAGAATCGTATGCGGACGCGAACAGGAGTGCGAGCACTTCTATTCAAATTACACAGCGATGGACTGAATACGTTAGATGATCGCGTTTTACCAGTTCTCGTCAAGTCAATGAATTTTCAACGCAAAAGGATGATAGAAAATATTGCGTATTGGGCGACTTGGTTGCTGATGCGATGGAGAAAATTGGTGCGGAAGGGGTTGTTTCGGTGGAAGAAGCGAAGGGAACCGAGACCTCGCTTGAAGTTGTCGAAGGCATGCAATTCGATCGCGGATTTCTATCGCCTTACTTCATTAGCGATCTGGAACGATCCGAATCCCTGATCGACGATCCAGCGATTCTGTTGTTTGAAAAGAAAAGGGAGCAAGGAAGTAAAGCGATTTCCGCCAGAAGGCATACGAGCAAAGTGTAGCCAAAAAACCTGAACGAACCGCGTACCAAGCTGAGGCTGCGGGATTCACCTATCGCAAATGTTGCTCGATCAGATGAATGATGATGTCGGCTGACTCGATTGCTCCAACGGATGAAGTCTTCGGAAACATCAGCTTAGGAATCGTGCCCGCGCCAGCCCTTTGGTAAAGTGCAACGTGCTTGGCTACATACTCGTTCGGTAGAGTGCTACTCCGCATTGCCTTCAGCTTTTCCATGTCTACAAGCTCGTTCGCCTTGGCTAGGGCAGTCGCAAAATTGGGTTTAGCTGTAAAAATGTAATGATGAAACTCCGCAAATTTGCCTTTGTCAACAGACCAAACTGCAACCGCGAGTTTTGCTATCTCGCAAGCTTCCGCGTGGCTGGCGTCAGTTGACTTGACTGTCGGGTTACATTTGCCGTCCATTGGAACTGGCAACGCTATAATGGCCAAACGATCGCCAAATTTCTGACGGGCGCCCTCGATCGCCTTATGAGTTCGTTGACAATGTTCACAGGTATAATCAAATAGTTCGACGAATACGAGCTCTGCATCGGACTTTCCCAGCAGCGGCCATGCGTTTGTTTCAAGTTTGACGCTGTTCAATATGCGAGCAGAATGGGTTTGGCCCTCGTCGGTATTAGCCGCAACCTGAAAAGTCACCATCGATGCAGAATTCAAAAACGCCGCAATCAAACTGGAAGCTTGAATGACGTTCTTTTGTATCAGGTTCTGCATCAACAGGACTTGAGGCTCTACAGCTCTCTTTGGCGCTTCAAAAAGAAATGTTTCTTCCGTTTCGGTCCCTCCGGACTCACCACTCGTTTCCGAAGGAACGGAATACTCGATTAGCTTATGAGTCTCTGGGGCGACGCCGAATGTCTGTAATGCTGCCAGTCCGAAAACTGCGGCAAAGGCGCCGCAACCTATCCATCGGTAGGAATGGGTTGGGATGGGCAGATTCCATAGGCATACTGCTGCGAGGATGAGGCCACCGGCATGTGCAACTAGACAGTACTGACACAGATGCCCTATCCAAAAGACCTGCAATCCAATGAACCAAACCGCAGCGACTCCGGCGGAAATGGATGCAAACCCGACAATCGACCAACGAGCAGCTTGCAAGCGTTGCGAGGCAGGATTCGACAGCAACATGGACAGGACCACCATATGCAACACAATCGCAGGAATGCTAACTGGGATCGACATTACATGTGACCATTGACTGTGCAACACATGATTACAGTTGAATACGCGTCCTCCATCACAACCTGCGACTGAAGACGATGTCAAAGATGCCCATGCGAGATAGCTGCTAGTCAAAAAAGCAGTAGTGCTACAGGCAAGCATTATCCACCAAGCGACAGCGGGAATGGTCATCTCGTTATTGGATGAAATCACTCTTGAAAATCTTTGCCGCGATTGGACAGTTGACACGCGAATAAGGTTTTGAAACCGTAAATCGACGAAACTCATGTTTGTAACCCGTTTGCTTCCTTCACAATCCCAGCACCAAGCCGGCAACGTTTTGTCTGGTTCTCCGAATTGCTGACAACTTTGTGGGATAGACTTCAGCAACGTCGAAATATATGCGCAGCTACACGGAAAGCAAGCGTTACTTGAGCAATAGTTTCTGAACCGCGACGAGATTGTAGAAAGCAGAGCAAAAGTACGGTACGATCCGCAGTGTTTAACAAAAACAGACCCTTGCTACCGACAATTTCAAGGCGCTTGCCTTTGCTGTTTTGCGTGTTGATCGATTTCAGGGTATAAATTGGGCAACTTGCCATGAGGCAATTGGAACAAAAGGCAATTGAAGCTGCGGCTTTCCAGCGACTTTATTCGTTATTGGCTCAAAAAGGTAATTCGATGAAAATACTACTTCCATTCGCCATCATGGGTACGGCTATCATGAATTTCGCATCGTCAAACTCCATCCAAGCTGACGACATGGAAACACGAAACGGACAACCAGCCTGGGTCATCCAGTCTGATCAAATCGAACTAGCCGTCACAGAATTAGGTGGCCACATGGCTCCGGTGACTTTTTATCGCAAGGACGCTGCCCCCGTTCTGCCTTATCACATCAGCCCATGGCAGGGAGAGACTCACAACTATCCTGTGCCGGTCCTCGCGCCTTTGCGAGGCGATTTCTTTTGCTTACCTTTCGGAGGAAATAGCGACGCTTATCGGAATGAGAAACATCCTCCACATGGGGAAACCGCCGGGAGCCCATGGAAACATGTCAGCAAGGAAAAAAACGGTGCTGTGACGACGCTGACCTTGGAAATGAAAACGACAGCTCGCAATGGCAAAGTGACCAAAAAGCTTCAACTTGTCGATGGTCACAATGTCGTTTATTCATCACATCGAATCGAGGGCTTTGACGGGCGGACACCGTTTGGACACCATGCAACGCTAGCTATGCCGGACGTAGAAGGTGCGTTCAAAATCTCGCACAGCCCGATCCGTTTCGGGCGAACAAATCCGACTCAGTTCAGCGATCCAGCCAGTGCGGAATATCAGCAACTTGGAATCGATCAGCGCTTTACCAGTCTTACGGCGGTCCCGTCGACATTCAAGGGTGCGCCAGACGTAGATGTTTCTCGATTGCCACAAAAAAAGGGTTACGCTGATCTACTTATGATCGCCCCAGCAGACACAGGGGACAAACCGGCTTGGTTGACGGCTGTGAGGGCCGATGAAGGCTGGCTTTGGTTTTCGATGAAAGATCATAAGGTCCTTACCAGTACCGTGTTTTGGCTTGAAAATCGAGGCCGGCATCAGATGCCATGGTTGGGAAGAAACAACTGTGTGGGACTCGAAGATGTAACCGCTTTCTTTGCCGACGGTTTGAAAGCATCTGCCGAAGACAACTCGCTAAATCGAGCTGGCGTACAGACGGCGCTCGAAATTAAAGGGGACTTCACAGTACGCTACATACAAGGAGTTGCGAAGGTTCCAACAGGTTTTGCAGATGTGGCAAGCGTGGAATTTGCTGAAAGTTCGGTCGTTTTTGTTTCGACGAAAGGTGATCGTGCAGCGATTCCGATCACGCACGAGTATCTAAAAACTGGTAATCTTCCGCCGGCATTTGGAAAATAGTGATGATTGAATCTGAAGCGGAAGTGTCCAAACCGCTCCTAAAAATGCAGGGCGTGGAGAAATCCTTTCCCGGCGTCAAAGCATTGCGCGGAGTCAGCCTGACCTTGCACGCCGGAGAGGTACTTGCGGTATTGGGAGAAAACGGTGCAGGCAAAAGTACGCTAATGAAAGTACTAGGCGGTGCCCACGCTGCCGATGCTGGCAAAATGGAAATCGATGGTCGAGAGATTCAGTTTCACTCCCCTCGTGAGTCGAGTGCGGCTGGCATCGCGGTTATCTATCAAGAATTTAATTTGGTCCCCGGCTTAACGGCATCCGAGAATATATTCTTAGGTCAGGAAATCACTCGACGCGGCCGGATTGATATTGCCACTGAGCGACGTAAGGCCAAAGTGTTGTTCCAGCGGCTCGGGACGAATATCAACTTGGACGTTCCGTGTCGACAGCTTAATACTTCGCAGCAACAGCTCGTAGAGATAGCAAAGGCATTGGCATTCGACGCCCGAATCCTCGTCATGGATGAACCGACAGCTGCCCTGACTTCGCGTGAAGTAGAAAGCTTATTCAAGATTATCGCTGCACTCAAGCAACAGGGGCTTGGGATCATCTACATAAGCCATCGTCTAGACGAGATCTTTCTTGTTGCGGATCGCGTGGCATTTCTTCGCGACGGAGAAAATGTTGGAGAGAGTGCGATCGGAGGTTTGACTCGCAAAACCATGATCGAATACATGGTTGGGCGGGAGTTAAAGGACGAGTTTCCCAAGCGATCGGTTTCGATCGGCGAACCCCGGCTATTAGTGCAAAATCTTTCCAATGGTTGTACTGTAAGAAATGTTTCGCTGACTGTGAGGCGTGGAGAGATTGTCGCGTTGACTGGACTTGTCGGCGCTGGTCGCACGGAGACAGTTCGGCTAGTTTTCGGCGCGGACGCAAGAGGATCGGGAGAGGTTCAACTCGATGGCAAGTTGCTCAACATACGTTCGCCCCGCGACGCGATTGCAGCGGGTATCGGCTTGCTAACCGAGGACAGAAAGCTTCAGGGGCTTGTATTGGAACACTCCGTTATCGATAACTTTGGACTTCCCAATTTGGATCATCTGTCGCGCAACGGTTTTGTCCAGAAACGGCAAGAGCGTCGAGAATTCCAGCAATACTCCGATGCTCTCAGGATTAAGGTTTCAAGTCCGGACCATCGCGTTGGCCACCTTTCTGGCGGCAATCAACAAAAAGTCGTTTTAGCGAAATGGCTCGCTCGCCATTGCGAAGTCCTGATTTTTGACGAACCGACTCGGGGGATCGATGTCGGTACTAAGTTCGAAATCTACACATTGATGAATGAGCTCGTAGCATCGGGGAAGTCTATCTTGATGATCAGTTCAGAACTATCGGAAGTGCTCGGGATGGCCGACCGAATCATCGTCATGCACGAAGGACGCGTTACTGGCGAAATTCAGGATGTTCGTAGCGCTACGCAGGAGCAAGTCATGGAATTGGCCGTGGCTTAGAAATTTTTTTGAAGGCAAAATGAATTTTCTGAAACTCTCGCTTACTCGTATTCTGACCGACTACGGCATGTTCGTGGTCCTAATGTTATTGTGTCTCTTCTTTAGCGCCGTAACATTCACTGAGCAGGCAGCTAGCGGACCAGCGGCAGCAGAACAACTCCGCAATGCCATGACCAAAGTGTTGGACGCAAATGCCCGCGTAATTATTGCGGCGAGTAATCAGTCTAGTGATCCAGCATTTGCTGACGAACTGGAACGTCAACTTCGAGATTCGGGTCTAAATATCCTTTCAAGTATCAAGGGAGGGCCGAAAGAAGCCCGGCAGGCTCTAGAAAAAATACAGTCAGAGGGCGGCAGACTTGATGCGATTGCTTGCAGCGAAGCTTCAGCGAATTGGCTTGTGTTTTCCGACTTGGCCTCTGACTTTCCTGCTATTGGTCAGCCTCAATTCTTCAGACCCAAGAGTTATCGTTTTCCCAATTTTCTTAAAACGGACAACCTTTTGAATATCGCTAATCAGATCGCAGTGATCGCGATCGTAGCCATCGGCATGACCATGATCATCATAACTGGTGGAATTGATCTGTCGGTAGGTAGTCTTATCGCGTTGTCTGCGGTCGTTTGTGCCGTTTTGATCCGTGATTTTGCGGGTGGAAAGACTGCCTCCCCGTCTGGCATGATCCTTTGCTGCGCCGCGGCCATTTTTATTTGTGCATGCATTGGCGGTTTTTCGGGCTTCATGATAACAAGATTCGCGATTCCGCCTTTCATTGAGACGTTGGCCATGATGCTTGTTGGAAGCGGTCTCGCGTACATGTTCGCAAAAGGGCAATCGATTGCTGAGATTCCAGATTCTTTTGTCTGGCTTGGTCGCGGAGCCGATTTTTTCGGGGTGCCAAACGCGGTCTTGCTCATGCTGTTGTTGTATGGCATAGCGCACGTCGTCATGACGCAAATGAAGCTCGGTCGGCATCTTTATGCCGTAGGCGGCAATTGCGAAGCTGCACGACTCTCCGGAGTGCCGGTCTCGCGTGTAATCATCATTGCCTACATAACCAGTGGCCTTCTTGCTGGATTAGGTGGAGTCATTACGGCATCTCAGCTCAAAAGCGGTTCGCCCACGTACGGAAATATGTATGAGCTCTATATGATTGCCGCTGTTGTCGTTGGGGGAACAAGCCTAAGCGGTGGAGAAGGCCGCATGCTCGGAACTTTAATTGGCGCACTCACGATCGCTGTGATTCAGAATGGAATGAACCTAACGAATGTCGAGAGCTACACGCAGAAGGTAGTACTTGGACTCGTCATTTTGGGAGCAGTGTTGCTTGATCGCCTACGCCATCGTTCTACCTGAAAAGGTACATTATTTATGCGAGAAGTGTCGCATTTTTCTATCTTTCTGTCGTCAAATTCTGCTGTCGTTACCGGCATCGCAAGGTTCCTTTTTTCCAAACCTTTGGCACTGCCGCCTGATTTCAATCGCACAGGTCGGGTTTTTTTGCTGAATCGGCCATTCCGTGGCTTTTCAATTGACGCTTCTCCATCTACTATCACTAAGTTACTTGAACCATGAATCTAGGATTTGGAATCTGAAATCTCAAATTTGGGATAACGGATTTGGAATTTATTTTTTTGAAAGAAGAATGATAGTGCATCGTTTAAATCAGATATCTGGAAAAAGAGCGTTTACGTTAGTCGAATTGCTTGTTGTTATTGCAATTATTGGCATTTTGGTCGGGTTACTTCTGCCAGCCGTGCAAGCGGCGCGTGAGGCCGCTCGGCGTATGCAATGCTCAAATAATGTGAAACAACTTGGATTGGCGTGTCAGACTTATCACGACACATATCAGTCAATGCCAATTTGTTACTGGCAGCGGCTAGGCGGTGTTGGTATCGGAGCAAATCTTACTTCCCCAGCGGAAGGACGGCAAATCAGCTGGCTAACGGGGATACTTCCCTATATCGAACAGTCGGCGTTATACAACCAAATTAATTTCACGCCTGGAAGCATGGTTGTACCCATACCCGCCAATCCGCCTGTGGCTTCTGGGAATATTATTGCCTGGGCAGCGGCCCAGAAAATCCCAGCCTACAAATGCCCAAGTGATAGCTCCCCAGACTTGCTTGCTGGCCGAGGCGATGTTCCAACAACAGCTCCATTTCCCGCTATTCCATTTGCAGTAACGAGCTACAAAGGATGCCAGGGAGCAAACTGGGTCGTTGGGGCTCCCGGGAATGTTTACAACACTACAGTAGCGCCTCTTGGTTCGTCCCGATTCGCCGGTGTAACTGCTGTAGGCGTTGGCGCAGGCTCCTCCTTGGACAGAGGTAACGGTGTTTTTTCGCGGGGATGGAACAACGCCGCAAAAACTAATATGTCTATCATTAGCGATGGCACCTCCAATACCTACTTGGTGGGTGAATCGATTGCGGATTACACGAACTGGAATATGTGGTTTCTGAGTGGAGGTACCGTTGCGACAACATCGATACCGCTAAACGCCAAACCGGTGTGCGCCGCTTATTTACCAGCCTCAATGTCGATTCTCGCTGGCAAAGTAGCGTGCAAAATTGATCAAACAAGCAATTCCGGATTTGATAGTGGGCACACGGGAGGAGGTAATTTTGGCCTCGTCGATGGCTCCGTTCGGTTTGTCTCTAGCAGTATCGATCGAGATGCATATCGCGGAACGGCTACCATAAGTGGCGGCGAAGTTATCTCGACTGAATGAAAAGAATCCGAGACACTTTTATAACCAAAGCCAAAATGGAAGGCATCTTACCAGCCATTTTCCGGAACAAACGAAACGACCCTGCAAACATTCCAATAGTGGAAATTTCCATGCAATTATCTGAAGACAACTTATCCACCACCGTAACGCGCATAGCTCAGGGGTTGAACCAAATTTCGCTACATCGGCACATAGGCAAGGAGTTTCCTAAACGGCTACAAACAACTACCACACTGTTTCTTTTCGCTGCCATGGCTATTTCAATTGTTTTGTCCGCATGCGAAACGGTTATCGCAAAAACGCCACTTGTTGCCATTGCACCTGCCCAAACAGCACATCCGGCTGAAGTCGGAATTCGAATTGCAGATTCTGAACGGCATGTAAAGCCTTCGACCAACCCGGCCGCACAAGCTAGATTTGAAGCCGGGCAAAAATCGCTACTTGCCTTGAAATACAATGCCGCTGTCGACGACTTTCGCGCAGCCATCGAGCTAGCACCCGACTTTCTCGGTGCTCATCAGAACTATATTACTGCATCGATCTACTTCAAACTAAGTCAGACAGATCAAAAAGTGCTGCTACCGCGACATTATGACAAGGGTTTGGCGCTGACGCGTAAATCGATGGCAATGCCTAGCGGAGGCGGCCCAGCGACCGATGAGTTGCTGCCAATTTATGAGGCTTGGGCGGAAAAATGGAAGTCAAATCCCGCCGTACAGTGGGGCCTCGGTAAAGTCCTGCTCGACCGTGACAATGCTCGCGCTGTGCAGGTTTTCAATCAGGTGCTGGAGCTTGATCCGAACTTTGCTGCCGCCTGGCGGAGCTTGGCGGCACTCGATTGGCAAATCAAAAATCAGAAGTCTTACAAGGACAAACTCGAAAAAGCGATTGCATCTGATCCGAATAATCCGGATCTCGCGTACGAATATAACACGACTCGCAAAACGACTGAACCATCTTCCTATCAACAAGGGCTTATGGATATAGTTGCCCGATTCCCACGCACGTCGACGGCCGCCAGCGCAATGAACATGCAATTGGGCGAAACTAAGATTCCAGACGAAAAGAAGGCAATTCTTCAGCAGATGCGGCAGGATTATCCCGATGAAGATTACTCCCTCCATTACTTTAATATGCTTCAGCTTTACGGCTTGATCGCGCCGCAAGAACCTGAGCAAGCCCTTGTGTTGCTCAAGGAATTACAAAAAAACTTCACTGACGATAAAGACTTGGGGGAATTGGTGAGCTACCAGCAGCAAATGATTGGGTCACGCGAGCTGGTCAGGGAAAAGAAATTCTCAGAAGCAGCAAAAGCACTAGGCGCGTTGACCTTGCCACGACGTGCGGATGCTGCGGCGTATTACCTCTTGCTTGCTGAAGCCGTGGGCGCAGGCGATCTGGAGAAAGCCTATCAAAGCCTGCTCACTCCCACGGCGACGCCCGATCACAATCAGGCACTCGAAACCGCCTTGCAACAATTGGGAACTTCGCTGAGCAAAACACCCGCGATGATTGAAGACGATTTATGGGAAGCCCGTGTTGCGCAGTCCCAGCCCTTCATGGAATTCGAATTGGTTGAATACAAATCGGGCAAACCTGTCAAACTTTCGGACTATCGCGGTAAAGTGGTGCTTGTGAATTTCTGGTTTCCAGCCTGTGGCCCCTGTATGAACGAGTTTCCTTTGGTGCAGGAAGCCCTGAAAAAATATGGCCCGCAAGGTTTCGTTGTGCTAGCGATTAACATCATCCCAGATGAAGATGATCAGGTTTTGCCACTGCTAAAAACGAAAGGCTTTGATTTCATCGCGCTCAAGGTGCCCAACAAGAATTGGGCACGCGATCAATACAAAGTGAACGCCGCGCCGCTGAACTTCTTGCTTGATGAACAAGGCCGTATGATCTTTAAACCGAAGATTTCCGACAAAAGTACGCAAAGCCGTTTCTTTGGAGAGATCGAAACTTTAGTCAAGCGAATTCCTGTTATTTCAGCAAATAAGGACACTTCTCGCTGAACGTCACTATGTAACTCTTACAAATGCAATCGTTTCCGTTGGATTTACGCCAGTGGAACGGCAATTTACAGCTACATAAATCGCCAAAACGAATTGGGCCATGGCGATGTCGAATCTTCGACTTCTTCATTGCTTTGCAAGAATACGACGGATTCGCGAGAATGGAAACGCAAAGCAACGATTTGATTTTGACAAACATGCTCTTCACGTTTTCAAAAAACGTAGTCAGTGAGTCGATTCTTTTTCAGGATCAGGCCACAACTTCCTATTCCTTGTCAAACGTTGAGGTTCGTGACATGACATCGCATTACGGATCCCCAATGCATACGACCCGCTTGCAGCCGGCGAAGTGCGGTGCTGAATCTGATACAATAACCGTTCCACCATCGCGTGGTTAGAGCGGCTAAGCTTGTTGCAATGCCCAAGCTAAAGCGTATTATCGCTATAAGAGCCCATGCACAAGTTTTCGCGCACAACTTGTTTAACCGCGTGCCCATCGGGCCGCGTTTTCCTCGCGAAAGCGCGGGGCGATGCCCACGCGGTTAAACGAAGAAACTTATGCATGGGTGCTT
>JAYTVL010000666.1:0-9919 GCA_043744075.1 Pirellula sp.
TTACATGCACGCAATCATAGACAATTTTTCAAGGCGAATTTTGGCCTGGCGTGTCGATCTGACCTTCGATACCGACGCTACTGCAAAACTCATCGTTGTGGCAGCCAAGGGAATCAAGGAACCAGATGAGAAAACACCACCACAAGTCTACATGGATAGTGGCGTCGAGAACATCAACGAGAACGTTGCCGCCTTGATTGAAGCCAAGACAATCCGACGCGTCCTTGCCCAAGTCGATATCCACTTTTCGAACAGCATGATCGAAAGCTGGTGGCGGCAACTGAAACATCAGTGGTTGTTCCTGAACACGCTGGACACTATCGAAACGGTGTGCAAGCTCGTTGCGTTCTACGTTCAGCAGCACAACGAGCATGTTCCTCACTCAGCGTTCGAAGGCCAGACACCGGACCAAATGTATTTTGATACTGGCGCCAATGTTCCCGAAAAACTAAAAGCAGCTCAATTGCTTGCAAGACAAGCGAGACGCGAAGCCAATCTCGCTCGTACGTGCTCCGCATGTCAAATCGAACCGCAACTTGTTGCATTCGAACCACCAACCGAAGCATCGAATTCATCAACCATCCAGCCCGTTGTTCCGGCGAACACCTCATAACTGTCTGAACCCAAATCGATAACCAGACTACTTCGATCATTGATTGCAACGTGCGATCTGTTTCGCGATCCGCGCGGACAGGGAAATTTCGACTGAAAATACCGATTTTCACTACCTAATCAACAAAAAAATCAGCTAGAAAAATGCTCCAACAAGGGCTATCGACTGCACTCAACGCATGGACGAGCGCGGTAAGCACAGTTTTTGCCCAGTCTGTCGAGAACTCGAACACTTTTCTTCAGAATGTCCTGGGAGATTGCTGGGAAATGGCCAATTTCCTCGTTTGCGAATGGCCGCAAGAAATAGGACTCACCGAGGCCCTTTTCAACCGCGTATACGATGCTTGGAGCAAACTAGAGCCAAAGAGAATTCTGTATGCGTATGAAGTTCGAGACATTATTAATCGCGTGCCCCAAACTGAGTAAAAATCTCGTAACGGGTGTTCTTCTTGACCTTGTTCGATGAACAGAATGTCCTGACGGCTTGAACCCGCTCATCTCGGGACAACTCTCGAGACCTGAGGCAATTGCATGGCGAAACTCCAATTTTTTCTTGCGTCTGCAGTTCCTTCCGCTGAGTTAACAATCGCGAGACATGCCGCAAAATTGCAAATTGCCGTCACGCGACTACAGTGGTCAGGGGCGGGCTCGAACCGCCGACACACGGATTTTCAGTCCGTTGCTCTACCAACTGAGCTACCTAACCAGGAATTCGGTCTCTGTAATGTATTTCCACCCCTTCTTTTTGTCAATTCGCCGTCAATGCATTTGTCACCCACGCCTCAAGCGGCTAACCTGATGTCTATCTCGCAAAAGGAAATCATTCTCCAACCCATCAGCTTGGCTTCTCAAATCGTTCTCTGGAAATTTGCTACCATGTTTTCTTTCTCCGTTAGGCCAAAATCTAACCGTCGATTGGTACTTTTGTTGGCCCTTGCAGCCGTTTGTATCCTCGGTTCGCCCAATAAATCAATAGCCGAAAAGTACACTCCCGAACATCCCGTTGTTCAGGAAATGGTGCAGAAAGGTATAGCTTACTTAGCCTCCGCCAAAGAAGGATTGTCCGGCGAAGGGATTAACCTATTGGCCGGTTATGCGATTTTCAAGGCCACCGGCGATCCCGATCTCCCAGTCGTAGTATCCGCTGTTAAGGAAGCGCGCAGCTTGGCCTCGCTACTGTCTCGGAAAAACACCGGCGAAGTAAACGCCCTTTACGTAACTTCTTTGGCTGGAATGTTGTTAGCATCCGTCGATGTTGAGGCCCACGCGGTTCAAATAAAGCAGATTCGAGACTTCTTACTTCAATCTCAAAAGAGTCATGGAGGATTTGGATATTTTGCATCTACGCATGGTGATTCCGGCGACATTTCACAGACCCAGTATGTCATGTTATCTTTGTGGACAATGAGCCAGCTCGGAATTGAAATCCAAGATGAGCCTGTAATTAGAGCTATAAACTTTCTCATCATTGCGCAGACAAACGACGGTGGATGGCCCTATCAGTTCAACCCAAAAAAACCCGAGCAAGCGACCACCTCGAACTCCCTCTCCGCAGCTGGTTTTTCCGCAATTTTGATTGCAGGTGACTTGCTTGGGTTATACCGAAGTAAGGTTGCGGAAAATCAAGAAGAAGAAGGAATAATACCAATCGCATTCAAACGTATCTTGCATGAGTCCCATAGACCAAAGGTAAATATGGATCGAACCCGATTGGACAGCGCTGTAACTAAAGGCGAACGTTGGCATAATTCGAATCCGTACAGTCGAGCTATGTGGCACTACTACTATGTTTACAGCCGTGAACGATACGAATCCTTCTTGGAAATCACCAAGGGAAAACAACAAAAGAGTCCCGATTGGTACAATCAAGCGGTTGAGGCACTGCAAAAGTCGCAATCGCCTGCAGGAGCTTGGGGAGCAACAGACGCCGACGGCCTTCTCAGCCCTCCAGTTTGCACCTCGTTTGCAATTCTATTTCTGATTCGAAGTACTCAGAAGGCAATTGGCGCGCTGAATGAGGCTTATGTTGTCGGTGGCGATTCTTTGCCAGATGACTTGACTTCGGTTCGTGCCGTTCGTGGCAAAGTCATGTCAAAAACCTCAACGACATCCATTGACGATGCTCTCAAAATGCTCGAAGAAGATGGGAAAAACGAAAAGGAGGATGAGCTAGTTGCTGACAAGATGTTACTTGCAGCTGACCCAAATAAGAGAAAAGAGCAGCTAAATCGATTCGCGCGGTTACTGAATGCGAAAGAACCTAAGACTAGAAAAATTGCTGCCAAGTTACTTGGACGGGGTGATGAATTGGACCATGTTCCGGCGTTGATCTACGCAATAACCGATCCAGACCCAGACATTCCTCGCATTGCGGAACAGTCTTTGCGACTTATTTCGCGGCAGCTGGATACCCACTATTTGCCCAAAGGAGGCGAAAAACTCTCCGATCAAACCAAATTCCGGGCATCCGCTCAGTGGAAGAAGTGGTTCTTAAGCCTCAGGCCCGATTACGTGTTTGTCGACTAATGTATCAAATCCCTTAACTCGATAAACGAAGGCTAGAAGCAAAACCTATTATGTCCACCGCTACATCCAGTGCAAAACCAGCTAGAGGGATACTCGAGGTTGACGAATCCTCGATGCGCACCAACAAGGTGGATCAGACTTCTAGTCTCCTATTGAGCCTGGTTCTATTGATTGGCCTTGCTGTTTTCTTGCTCGGTCTTTTGTTCTTCATGAGATCGATGTCGGGCTCGGCAAAAATCATCAAGCTCGTGCAAGAAAGAGTCGAAGGGAGGGGGTTAAATGCCGAGGGATTGGAAAGAGATTTCGACCCCCCAGCCGCAGATGAAGTCGAACAACTTAACGAACCTGCAATGGAGCAGACTTTACAAATGGTAACCGAGGCTATCAGTACCATTTCAGCCACTTTGGAGAGTATCGAATCCAGTATGACTGCGAATAACGCGGGCACTGGAAAAGGGGACAGTCGTCAAGCCGGTGCTGAAGGCGAGGGGGAAAAAATAGTGCCGCGTAGTGATCGCTGGGAGCTTAAATTCACCGCTCGAGATCGGCGCAGCTACGCGATTCAGCTACAGTTTTTCAAGATCGATATTGGGGCCATTGGGGGTGGCATTGCCACCGTTGACTACATCACCAACGTTGCGAGCGCTCCTAGCAAAAAGTCTGGTTCTTCTAAGGAGTTCAAAGGTCGTCTCTATTTCATAAGTACTACGCGGAATGTTTTAGAAGAGTACGAGAGGCAGATTTTACAAAGCGCTGGAATTTCAAACGCCAATCGGCAGGTTCTGAAGTTTATTCCAAAAGATACCGAAGAGAAGCTCGCCCAAGCAGAAGCAACATATTACACAGAAAAACGCAACAAGGAATTGCGAATTGCGGACATTGCGAAAACGGTGTTTGAGTGCCGTCAGATCAAAAAGGGAGGCGGCTACGAATTCGTCGTTATCGACCAACGTTATCTAGGTGTCGCTGGCGCAAAAAAATAAGCACCTCAGATCACACGATAGTGGCGTATTTGCGATCAAGGATGACAAGAATAGGGGGTTTTGTCACTTGGAATCGCGGCATTGCTGCGGAGCAATGGACCAAGCAATGTCGGAATATCGGTTTCAATGAGATCCGCTCCATTCTGAACAAGAGATATGTAGTCGATGACCAGGATGGTCTTTCCTTGCGACCATGCAATTGCTTCCTCCAATGTTGAGAGTCGATAGGGCGTTTCTCTGCCGCTCGGGTCTTTCAGTCGAAGCGTAAGTAACTCCTCTAAAGTATATTTGTTGACCAACCCTGTTCCAGTGGTCGTTCGTTCCAACGAGGCATCATGCATTAGCACAATGTCTCCCCCTTTCGTGTACCGCGGGTCGATCTCCAAGATGGCGAACGAGTGTCGTAAAGTATGTTCAAAGGTCGCGATACAGTTTTCGGGAAACCCCTCCGTTGTGCCGCCTCGGTGCGCGCTAACCATCGGGAGCGGGCTAGCAGATGGACGAAATAAATGCCGAAGCTCATCGACTGTCTGTGTTTTCAGACAAAAATAACCAGGCGATGACTGAGCCAAAGTAGGTTCATTGAGCGCTGCGCTCCATAAAGTAAAAGCGATCAACGCATGTAGGCAAGGAAAAAAAAGCTTAATGATTTGGCAGAGTCCCTTGGTGAAGCGTCCATCCGATACTCGAAAGGATAAACGTGGATGCGATGGAGGCGCAACGCAGAAACGGTTGAGGACAACTGTTCTACAATCGTTAAACTACAAATTAGCGCCTGGGGTTGGTTCGATGCGAGGCATTGACTCGACTACCTTGTCAATCAATCCGTAAGCAACAGCCTCTTCTGGATCCATGAATCGATCGCGGTCGGTGTCCTTTTCAATTTGCTCAAGTCCCTGTCCGCAATGACGAATGAGAATCTCATTGAGACGACGCTTTGTCCGTTGAAATTCCTTCAAATGAATAGAAATCTCTTCGGCGGTCCCCTGCATTCCGGCAAGTGGCTGGTGAATCATAATCCGTGAGTTTGGCAACGAATAGCGTTTGTTCTTGGCTCCAGCCGTTAACAATACAGCTCCCATCGAGGCCGCTTGGCCGATACAATAAGTCGCTACATCGCATGATACAAATTGCATCGTATCGTAAATCGCCATACCGGCACTCACACTGCCGCCAGGACTGTTGATATACATGTGGATATCCGCTTTCGGATCATCCGATTGCAAGAACAATAACTGCGCGACCAAAGCGTTCGCGATTTCGTCATCCACTTGCGAACCCAGGAATATGATTCGATCCTTGAGTAGACGGCTATAAATGTCGTAAACGCGTTCTTCTCGACCGCTTTTTTCGATGACGTATGGAATCAGTGGCATTTAATCGTTGGCTCCAAAGTTGGTGTGCGTTAGGAATTCTCTTCGTCGCCGGTTGGCGTTTTGGTCAAAATCTTGTCGACCAACCCGTATTCCATGGCCTGATTTGCAGTTAGGAAGAAATCTCGATCAGTGTCCAAGGCGATTTGATCCGCCGTTTTGCCCGTGTGTTTTGCAAGAATATCGTTGAGTTGAGATCGCATTCTTAAAATCTCTTTGGCCTGGATTTCAATATCGGAAATCTGGCCTCGCACGCCACCGTGAGGCTGGTGAACCATTACCGAACTGTTTGGCAAGCAAAAACGTTTTCCAGGTGAACCGCCGGCCAACAAAACCGCTGCTCCGCTAGCCGCTTGTCCCACGCAATAAGTGGCGACCGGGCACGAAAGCATCTGCATTGTGTCGTAAATGGCGAGGGTCGAAACCACCTCGCCGCCAGGAGAATTGATGTAAAAGTGGATGTCCTTGCGTCGCTGTTCGCTCTGCAAGTAGAGTAATTTCATGATTACGTCGTTGGCATTGCCCGCATAGATTTCCCCCTGGAGGAAAACAATGCGGTTTTCCAGCAACAAATCACCAAGGGTCATCTGCCGTTGGCGTTGATAGCTCTGGTACGCATGCGAGTCATAGACCGGCGGCATTTTCGAAAAGTGATTCAATTGTTGCCTTCCTTAATTCGAGTTCGTTACTTCGATCTATACATCTTTAGCATTGCCCACCTTTTGACAAGGCCACAACAGGGAATCTTTGCACCTACTGAGGGCGCTTTGCAGAGCCACTGCTGGATTCTGGTCTATGGCACAACGCTATCATTCAACTTAGAATTCGATGATACCGTCTCGCCATCAAATACTAAAGAGAGTTAACTTGACCACATCATCGCAAATCCAATCGGCCCTGCAAAATATTCAAAAAGCTAAGTCTGCCGGGCAATTAAGCCAAGGGGCTCTGGAAAACATCACTTGTTGGCTTACGCAAGACCGTTATGCGTTGTACTTGCCCAAAGTTCTAGACCAAATCGAATCCGAAAAATGGCAAGCGTTAGACGATGCGTTTTGGACTGTCATCCCGTTCGGCACGGGTGGTCGCCGCGGCCGAATGAACGACATCGGGTCCAACGCAATCAACGACCGAACCATCGGCGAAAGCGCACAAGGACTCGCAGAGTATATTTTACAAATGCCCGTCTCGAGTACGCCCCTATCTTGTGCGATCGCTTACGACACTCGCCACAAGTCGAGGCATTTCGCTGAATTATGCGCGTCGATCATGGTAGCCAACGGATTTCAAGTGTATTTTTTGGACGACTACCGCGCGACGCCGCAACTTTCCTTTGCGGTAAGGCAGAAGAAATGCTCGTGCGGAATCATGGTTACCGCTTCGCATAATCCTCCTAGCGATAATGCAGTAAAAGTATATTGGTCGACCGGTGGTCAGATTCTGCCACCCCACGACTCGGCCATTATCGATCGAGTCATGAACGTCCAACAGATCAAAACCGTTCCGTTTGCAGACGCCCTTCAGTCTGGCAAGGTCGAGATCGTCACTAAGGAGATCGATCGCGACTACCTCGCGGCGGCTGTAAAGTACGCGTGGCCCGGATCTCGCGATGTTCGAATCATGTATTCTCCGTTGCATGGAGTCGGTGGCTTCGCTGTACTTCCGCTGCTCAAGGCGGCTAGCTTTGATGAGGTATTAGAATATGAACCGCATGCGACTCCCGACGGTGATTTTCCAAATGTGCCAGGCCATGTTAGCAATCCCGAGAACACCGTTGTCTTCACGGCCATCATTGAGGAGGCGAAAGCGAAACATGCAAATTTGATATTGGCCACTGACCCAGACTGCGACCGAATGGGATGCGCATGCCCGTTGACAGCAGAGTCAAATAGCCCATGGGCAACCATCAATGGCAATCAATTGGGGGCACTCCTGACCGACTTTGTACTTGGGAAACTCAAGCCATTGGGAAAGCTAACCAACAAAACCTATGTAATCAAGACGTTGGTTACAACGGAGTTAATTCGTCGAATTGCTGAGGGCTATGGTGCTCGATGCGAAGGCAATATTCACGTCGGATTCAAGTGGATTGCTGGCTTGATGGACGATTGTGGCCCCGAGGATTTTGCTTTCGGAACGGAAGAATCGCACGGCTACCTTATCGGCCAATATTGTCGCGACAAAGACGGCGCGGTTGCATGTTTGCTGATGTGCCAGTTGGCGGCTGACCTGAAGACCAAGGGCCTGACGATGCACCAGCGGCTTGATCAGTTGCAAGTCCAGCACGGCTGCCATCTTGAGGATCTGATCAACGTGCAGATGGAAGGGAGCGAGGGAATGGCCAATATGAAAAAACTCATGCAATCGCTTCGGGACAATCCGCCGGCCGAGATGGGTGGCCTCAAGGTGGTGGCTGTCCGAGACTATGGCAACTTAACTCGACTCGTAGTAGGAGGCGGAACCGAAACAATCCTTGCGCCGAAAAGCAACATGCTCATGCTCGATTTGGCTTTGCAGGGTCAATCTGTTCCATCAGGAAATGCAATAGCGGTGCGTCCGTCCGGAACCGAGCCCAAGGTCAAGTTTTACTTGTTCGGCGTGGAGCCTGTATCAGACGTAGCGGGACTTGCAGCCGCCAAACAAGCCGTCGCCGAACGCATCGCCAAGATGAAACTGGACTCGAAAAAATTATAGAACTGTTGTCGACTACTCAGATTTTTTGGCATCCTGCCCTTGCTTTCGGCTCCCCATGAAACTCTCAAAGTTTTTGTACCAATTACTATAACCATCCTTTACGATTTTACTCCAATCCTTTTCGGTTAAAAATGTTTCAAGCTCCTCCGGTTCAGCCCACGCAAAATCAAACGTTTCTTCGACCAAACCTTTTCCACTATGCGTGGAAACAACGATCTGAGATTGCCGCCATTTGTCAGTTTTGTACTTCTCCCAAGTAGTTCTGACAACCGAATCGAAGTTCGACCCATCCTTATCGCGTAAAATAACATGGCATAATGTTGGCAAATACCCTACACGCGAATCGAAATCAACTTGACGCCGAAGTTTTGTTGAGCCAACTTGCTTCCATATCGACCTTAATACTCCTTTTGTTTCCAACTCAGATTCGAAATCCCATCGTGTCATCCACTCTCTCAAGACGGTGTCCACGTTAGAATTGCGGACTTGCGTGCAATTGTGTCCACCTAAAACAATTCCATATGGATCAATTTCCGAAGCCAAAGCGCCAAAGGGATCGTTACGCGTAATCGATGGTCGCATCCCCGTTTCTGGGTCAGGTTCAACTGTATCCGACTTGTCCATAGGACGATCACGATTCATAACGCTGTAGCTTCGACGTTGCTCCACCCCCCCAACAAGAAAGGACTCTGATCGCCACGGAACTGCTCGCTGGCCGATGCCATCATGGTATTCATAACAATAATAGCGAACTTTTTTCTTGCTCGAATTGATCGTCATGCCGCTAATATTCGAAATCTTTGTTTCCCCAGTCCTCGCACTTATCACAACTTTTTGGTTTTGAAATGCGACGGCATAGGATTCTGAGAGGGCATCTGCTTGAAAAAAATAGTTGTCTAGCTTTTCCTTGGCTGTCGTGAAATCGGCCAGACTTTCGAACTGGCCAGACACTACTGAGGCTAAGCAAAACTGAAAATAAAGTACCACGAAAGCAATTCGAGATTTCATCGCATCGACTCCCATTACTCCCAAAACTGGCAACAGGGTGTACATAAATCGAGAACTATGCAGTCTGTATACCCTGGTATCCAATCTACTTCTGGTTCTCGTTCACAGAGGTAGCCTGACTCATTGTTAGGGTCCGGCTTCCGTTCGCAGTAACCCACGTAGAAGCAAGTTTTCTGTTCCCAGGAAGCTATCTTAGAGTACTCTCCCGATACTTTGTCGATCCAATCGTCTGTCCACTCAACGTAATCCCAGTTTGGATCGTTATAATCGGGTCCTGGCGTGCAAAAATCTCCGCAATCATTTTGCGCCTCATTCCACTCACAGTCACTCCAACCCCATATCGGAGGAGCGCAGTTGGCTTCACCATCGTATTTCCCACAAGTTGGCAAGCATGACCATCCTCCAAAAACAAATCCGCCAATTGCCGTGACGATAGCGATTCCGACGATTCCCAATAAAAACTTCATGGTCTCATCCTTTTCTAACGAGTTACTTTTGAAAAAACAACTTAACCGAACCTCCAACGATCCAGTCCGATTCGCCTAGTTCGTTCAAGATCTCTAGTTCTAAGTTCAACAAAGTTCTTGCTTCGAGTCTAGAATCGTTCCAGTCAATCTCTAATTCGAACGGGTGCAACCGGCTGAGCGATGGCATTTAAGTTTTCAAGCTGCTAGGAAAAATGAGTCTATGAAGTTGGTTCGATCACCATATATGGCCAATGCT
>JAYTVL010000667.1:0-38444 GCA_043744075.1 Pirellula sp.
AGCCGGAACGCGCTAGCGTCCGGTTCTTTGCCGTAAACCGTGGGCTAGCGCCCTGCGGCTGATATTGCTTGACAAATTCGCAGTAAATCAACAATCCGCGAGCTCGAATGGAGAGCATACTAAGGATTTAGCGCAGAGGCCGGAACGCCTGGACGGTTCCTGCGAGAACTTCAATGACCTCGAGCTGTTCATTCCGTACGAGAATTGCCCCCGACTGATTGATCCCAAGGCATAGACCTTGAGCCAACCCGGCTGGGTGCTTTATTTCTACCCATTGGCCGTCAAGTAAACTTCGCTCAGGCCAGTGCTCCAAGAGCCAGCGTGGATTATCGTGTTGGCGTTGATCGATAGTAAGCCACTGATGAACAAACTGCACCAGGATATTTTCAGTGCTTGTACTCTCAAAAAACCCCTTTTTGGCCCACTCAGACAAACTCGTTGCGCTAGCTCGAACATCGCCCGGAGCTTCACGGAAATCCACCCGACAATTGATTCCAATTCCTATGACTGCAACTGAATTGGCAAGGAGTGGTTTCGGAATGACTTCGATCAGAACCCCGCAAACTTTTCGGCCTGCCAGATAAACGTCGTTGGGCCACTTGACAAGCGGTTTCACAGAGGAGAACTGCTCCAAACATTCGGCGACAACACAACCGACCCGCAGGGGCAACAAAGCCGAGCTGACAAATCGATCTTTCAAAGAGCTTGGCCCCGACTGATCTATCGGAATGGCCATTGAAAACATCAGGCAGCCCACCGGAGACCACCATTGATTGTTACCGCGACCAATTCCAAAAGATTGCCGATCTGCCACTAAAAGCGCTGGCAGCGCGATGAACTGCTGCCGCACCATTTGCACAAGCTGTTTGTTCGTCGAATCGACGGAATCTACCCATTGGATCGACTGGAAATAACCAAGCCTCTCAATCTCCTCGATCGCAAATCGGCGTTTTAGATCGGAGATCGAGTGCAGATTCATAATGGTAACTGGGTTGAGCCACCTGCAGCTCAGTTTTAAGTCAACAGCGACTTCAATGCGGCGATTGCAGGAGCGTAGTTTGGCTCATGAGTCACTTCTGGAACGATTTCTCCATAAACCACTTTTCCACTAGCATCAAGTACATAAACTGCTCGCGTCAGAAGCTTCAGCTCATCGATCGTCAAACCAAAGCTCATTCCAAATCCTCCGTTTTGATAGTCGCTTCCTACTTTCATCGATTTGATGTCTTCTGCTTCGCAGAAACGATTCATGGCGAAAGGCAAATCGCGACTCACAGTTAATGCATTGATCTTGTCCCCCATTTCCCCCAGCTCCACGTTGAACTTCTTTGTCTGAATTTTGCAGACGCCGGTATCGAGAGACGGAACAACGCTTAGGATGGTCGGTTTGCCCTTGAGATCGGCCAATGTAATTTTCTTTAGTCCGCCCTCAAAAAAGTGGACAGTGAAGTCAGGTGCAGGGCTACCAATGGCAAGCTCCGTGCCAAGAAGAGTCATAGGAGTACCCTTGAACGTAATTGCTCCGGCGCGTGCCATCGTCAAATCCTTGTAATTTGCAACTAGATATTCGTAAACAAACTTGAAACCAGTGCTTCTCGCGGAACGCCAACTTTCGAACCTCGGTGAGAAGTGACTGGAAAAGTAAGGTTTATTCGTCATTTCGTCAATCCGTGACACCAAGTTTATGGCCCAGCTAGTTTCCGCAATACTTCAATACCACGGTCCAAAGTCGCATCTGGGGCGGCAAACGAAATGCGAAAATGCGTGTCGCGTTGAGAAAAAATATTACCTGGAATGATCAACAACTCGTGCTCGATAGCGCGGCAAACAAAGTCGGTGGCGGTCCCAGATGGCACTTTCGGAAAGATATAGAATGCTCCGCCTGGCTGCGTGAACTCGTAATAGTCCCTCAAACCGGCAACCATGCGATCCCGTTTTCCAGCATAGTCCCGATAGTAATTGCTCATGTCGTGGTCCATGGCTGTGAGCGCAGCCCATTGCATCGGAGTTGGTGCGCAGACGAATGTGTACTGCTGGAGTTTGATCATCGTCTGGATGACTTCGTTGGGGCCATGGACATAGCCCAAACGCCAGCCTGTCATGCCATGGCTCTTTGAGAACCCATCGATGACAATTGTTTCGGGATTGAATTCGGCAGGTGATCGCATCGGACCCGAGAAATGGAAACCACTATAGATCTCATCTGAAATCAAAGCAATTTTCTTCTCCTTGCACAGTGTGGCTAGTCCCTCCATCTCTTCCGCCGTCGCAGTGACGCCGGTCGGATTGCCTGGGCTATTGAACAAGACCATCTTGGTCTTTGGCGATATGGCCTTTTGAACCTTTTCGAGGTCGATTCGAAAATCGGGATACGTGTCGATGAGAATAGGTACTCCACCAACCAGTTGAACAAGAGGTACGTACATAACAAAGTACGGGTCGAATACGATGACCTCATCGCCTGGATCGACCATTGCGAGCATGGACAGTACTAGACCGCCACTCGTTCCAGAACTGATAAAAACCTTTCGATCGGGATGCTGATATTTGCGATCGATGTCCGCTTGGAGCCTTTCTCGCAATGGCCCGATACCCTGTGTCGGCGCGTAGGCGTTCTTGCCCTGTTCGATAGCGTTCAAACAAGCCTGTTTGATAGGAGCGGGGACATCAAAGTCGGGTTGTCCAATGGATAAGTTAATCGGATTTTTAAGTGAAGCTGCCAATTCAAAGACGCGTCGGATACCGCTGGAGTCGAATGCCAAAGTTCGTTTGGAAATCCATGAACGGTTGTTTGTCAATAATGAATTTGGATTGGACATGAAAATTTTTCGATAGTTTGTTAGCGGAAGGGCGCAAGCCCTCCGGTTTCTCGGCACCGGACGGATTGCGCCATTCCGCTAAAACGGCAACTTAATTACGGATGATCCCTTAGAGGTGCAGCCGCCAGCAATAGCACAAACAGCACAGCCGCCGCCGGTCCCGCAGCCTGTTTTTTCTTTGGTACCGCAACCCGGTCCACAGCCATGTTCTAACAGTTGGGCGAAACGAGAGGAAGCCACGCTTTTCTGATAGACATCGGAAAGTTCCTGGACGTACTGTTCTGTCTCATGAGTCGGCGTTCCAAGGAAATGAAAATAAAGAGTGCGTCCATCAAAGAGGGGTTCAACGTCGAGCAGAACGTCCGGAATGTCTTTTTTTTGCAAGAAAGATTGGCATTCGGTACTGGCGATGATACTGAGACTCGTCAATTGTCGCCAAAGCAGCTCGTCCTCGGGTCGCGCCTTGCGAATATACTTACTGGCATTGGAAGTCTCGATGTACTCTCGATTTGTAGTGGCCATTACTTCACCCATTTCGATTCCTCGCGGAGTTCGGCAAATGATTTGTTTGCCGCGAGCCAGGGAATGAGCTCCTGCCTGGACCGGAATAATTTCCTGTTGATAGCCAACGCGAACCAAATAAAGCCCTGTGCAATCGGATTCATGGACTTGGTCAAATGTCAATACATCCATCATCGGGACAAGACCAGACTTTGCTTGCGTATGATTTCAATTGCCTTGCGCATGGCCGGTTGATCGATTTCATGCACATTGATGCTATGGCCCACGGCTCTGAGCATCGTGACCGTCAGTCTACCACCGAGATGCTGCCGAAACTCCTCGAGACCATCGAAAATTGCCTGTTCCGCAAGTTCGCTGTCAAAAAGAGGCAACTTTAGATCGGTTAGTACCTTGAGTGTGCGTTGCACATCAGACAAATCCAGTCCGTGAACCAAATGTGAGTAAACGGTATCGAGAGCAACACCAATCGACACCGCCTCGCCGTGGCGCAATCGAAAGTTGGTCAGATGTTCTAGCTTGTGTGCGGACCAGTGGCCGAAGTCGAGAGGTCGGGCTTCTTGCATTTCGAAGGGGTCTCCTCCATGCGTAATGTGGTGCAAATGCATTAGGACGCTCGAACGAATTGCCGGCATGGCTGCATTCCAATCTCGATTTGCGATCGCCTTGGCATGATCGCAAAGAAAGCGGAAAGCCGATGAACTTTTGAGCAACGATACTTTTACGGCTTCTGAGAAACCGGCGCGAAAGTCCCGGTCCGGTAGATTGGCAATCAGCGATTGATCATTTACGACAGCCCATGGAACCGAAAAAGTGCCTTTCCAGTTTTTCTTGCCGTACGCATTGATTGCATTCTTTACACCCACTCCGGAATCCGCTTGGCCGAGAGTGGTTGTTGGAAATCGTATGAGTCGAATTCCTCGGTGAGCGATTGCTGCTGCATATCCAACCGCATCAAGTACTGCCCCACCACCGATAACCAGTACATAGCTGCGACGATCAAGCCCGTCTCGATCGATGGCTCGAAAAATGTTTTCGATGGCATCCGGGTCATTCTTGATTTGCTCTCCACCATCGACCAAAGTGATGGGTGCGACCAGTTCGATCGTTTCATCCGATTCGGCAATCCGCTGCGACAAGTTGCGCAGCACAAATCCATTGCTTTCGACCACGCTCCGATCCATCCATATTTGGACACGTGCTTTTGCGGAGTCCGTTTTGAGAAGCGGAAGGATTTGATCCCAATCATCTCCGAAACAATCGCGAGTGCAACGAAGTCGAAGCAGTTGTGGAACAGAAAAATTCACATCGAGCGAATCTTCTGCAACGGACCATGGGATAGCGGCCATGACGATGGTACCAGGAAAGTAAGGAGTTTTCAGGCGGGACTATTGTCGGAATTCTTCGCGAGGGCAATCTCGTCCCCGATTTTAACTCAAAACGCTAGCACCGACTAGATTTTGATGAGGTTGCCAAAAAATTACCATATTTTGTTTTTCCGCAACGTTCGCCATCAAACCGCACTACGATCCCGTAATTTTGCGAGTAACACCACAACAACCTGTCTTCACCCAACCTGTCCTTACCGTCTTCGCCCCGAAATTACAACTTGCCTAGCATCTCCTTGGCTTTTTTCCTAATCTCATCGCGAGCGGTCAGTAGCTTCAGTTCACTACATATTTTCAAGAGTTCATCCCCCTTCGCACGGTTGGAATTCTTGATTGAATGGATGTCTGCTTCTAGGCTTGAAATTCCACTTCCAAGCATGCCAGTTTTCTCATAGATTTCAAGGGTTTTCCTCATACTATCGACGATTCTAGCGTACGGAACCGTAATTTTTTCTTCGACGGGTCCAGTGCCGCATCCTGAAACGACAAGACTCAATGTCACGACTGCGATCACGCTGTACCGATGTAAGCTCATTCGATTCTTCCATAATCTTAGAAAAAGTTAAGCCGCTCAGTCCTGAACGACCGACTGGGTATGCAAAACAAAAATTGTAATGCACCAGGTGAATAGAGACTACACTTATTCAAGAGTACCAATATCGCCACCCTTCGCACTTCCGAGCCCCTGATAAGTAACTAGGTTCACGCTACTCGAAACAAACTGTACTGAACCGTCACCCATCGCATGTTGTGAACCGTTGTTATGTCGGCTACGAGAGGGAAATATGCCACCCGAATCACCTTGGCCGCAACCGATACATGGCATACAGGCAGGTAATCGCCAGTTTGGTGGTGCGATCGTATTAATCGCAGTATTGTAGAATCCGGGTGCTACCCAACGCCAACCAGCCACACTTCTATGGTTCGTTCCATTTTGGGCAAGACAATTTTGGCCATATGTTTCAATCATCGCTTGGGTCGGGAATTGATGACGCCAGCCTGCGGGTAATGCAATACCGTAAACAAAGTCTCCGCCGACAATTGTGAAAGTGAAAGGGTTATTGTCCCCTTTATTGAATTCGGCCATCATAATCGTGTTGGAGAGCCCATCCACGATATCAGAGAACGCTGTTTCAGCATTCCTTTTGAAAAAACCGTTCTGATCACCAAGTAGAAAAGGCACAACATTGCCAGTAGCAACGGGGTTAAGAACGTTAAAGCCGCCGTCGTAACCGGTGTTGGATCCCTCGCTACATCCGTAATTATTCCAACCTATATCGCCTCGCTCCCAACTTGTGACGGGTTGGGGATCGGAAACTGCAGGGAAGGCAAGATCTGAAGGGCACAAGAAAGCGGGAATCCTCCGGTGAGAGTTATACAGTGCTGGTATCTGCGCGAGCACTGCCGACCCGGCAAAAACGGGAAGTGGAGTTGTGTTGAAGTGCGCCTCACGAAAGCCAAACTGATCAAAAACGGTCTTCTGTTCGATGTACGGAAGGATCATAGTATGCGCCGAGTAACCATACCAATTCGAATCCTGAACCCCAATGGGATTTGGAAGAATGAGATGACTCGCCAACCGAGGAACTTTCTTGAACGCAGCCTCGTAATTATGAAAACTGAGCGCCAGCTGTTTCAAATTGTTGCCGCAACTCATGCGACGGCCCGCCTCGCGAGCGGCTTGTACAGCAGGCAACAGCAGCGCAACCAAAATACCAATTATGGTAATCACAACCAGTAGCTCAACTAGCGTAAAACCCCTCTGAATTCGTTTCATAACTTTTCTCGCATTGGTAACAGGTAAAGCACAAAATTGAAGTATGATTTGCGAACGAGTAGTCGAGCAACGATTTCCTTGCATCCGTGCTGATTTCGACCAAAACCCATCGTAAATACGATTGGTTGCCGTTGTCAAGATGCTATTCGTTACAAAAAAGAGAATAAGGCGTGCGTTATGCCGCTCGCCTTATGGATTGCTGAGCATCCACACAATGTGAAATCAATAGTCGGCTGCATTCTTCCCAGGTCGTCGGCGTGCGCATTGGCAATTTGCCGTCAGATTGATCCGCGATCAACTCCCACTTTTCTATTTCATCGACTAGGGTCAATGGATCGTTCAGGTCAAAGTAAACGCAGTCCGCACCACCAACTTCGCGATGAATTGGAGTGTCGCTCGCAAAGGTCTTTTTGCCAAACCAAAGGGACTCAACGATTGGCAGTCCAAATCCTTCCACGATTGAGGGGAAAATCACGCCGCGACAAGATTTGTAACAATGTTGTAGCTCAAAATCCTTGATGTCGTGAAACGCAAATAGCTGCTTGCCATAAGCTGGATGATTTCGGATCCGCTGCACGACATCGTCACAGAGCGATCCGACGCGACCGATGAGACAAAGCCGAAGGTCGTTTCGAGTCTTCCAAAGTAAATCGAAGGCATCCAACAAATAGTGGTGGTTTTTTCGGGGATCGAAAGTAGCGACCATCAAGTAGGGATTCATTGGGTCGCTCTTGGATGGATTGGCCAAGAATAAATCCTGAATGTCCGTTCGAACTTCACCGTCAACCAATTTTAGTTCCGCTCCGAGCGTAAGGTGTCGGATTGCAGTTGGGACGCTTCTGAGCTCGGAACGGTACTTTTGAATGTACTCTTGGACTTCCGTTTCAACAGTTTGGGAGATTGTCACCAACAGGTCCGAGTTTTCGATAGCATGGTGCAGGTACTTGCGAAAGCCTTCCATCCGCTTCACGCCGACATACTGCGGATGGGTCAATGGAATGAGGTCATAGATAACAGTTGCAATTGTCGCGCCTTTCCCCTTGGCTGCAGCGGCAGCTTGCCAAACGCCGCGTTTGGTCCAGTAGGCGTCGGGCAAGATGAATAGATCGTTTTCATTGGGTTCTATGGTCGTAGCACGAAAAACCAAAAACTGTTTGATGACAAACGAGTATGCAGAATGAGGTAGTTTGAAAACCCCAAGATGCCCTGGCTGTGGCATTAGCCACTTTCGTAGCCGATCAGAACTTGTTTTGCGGCAAACCCAATTGGCGATATGAGTGTACCAAAATGGAAGCGCGCGTCGTACGTTGGATTCAATCGAAGCAAGCTTGGAAAATTGGCTGGCCAGACCTTCATCGACATCGACGAACTGATTAGAGTAATGGGTTACTAATTGCGGTTTTGGCAAGCCGTCTTGTTCACACCATCGCCCGCACTCCGCAAGAATATTTCTGACGACCCGCTCGATTCCAGAGTTTTTTCCAGAAGCAATCGTATGCGAGGCGTCCACGAACAGCCTCATCGGCTGACTTCGATTAGCATGCTTTTGGCGATGTGTCGGATTCATCAGTTAGGTCAGTTCTGAGCGAACGTGCTCCAAGCACTAAAAACTTGTAACAGATCACTTCGTGGCTAAGCAAAGAGCTGCGGGTATTGACATGGATAACAATTCAGACTTTCTGAGTCAAGCTTAGCTCGAAAATAGTTCTGAAGTGCAGACATAGGTCCGGACCAAAGTCAATTAGCGAGAACGCATTGAGCACCGGAAGCCAGCTGAACTTCAGGCACCGCGTTGACAATCGCCTTGCCGGAATTCGCACTTTATGTCTATAAGATCGGAACAATGAGTGCGTGGCGTTTTGCTTAGTAGTACTATAGAATTAACGCGGATCAATTGAATTCAGAAATGGAAGCAACAATCATTGACGACGAATTTGCCAGTCATCGGTGGCAAGAATCGCGAACAAAGGGAAACGCTAAGTACGCAGTCGTAGCCACTATACAGTATATACTGCTGGTCGATTTAACGACGAAACAAGTTGTGCCGTTGGTAAAGCACAGGCCTGAGTACTATGGCATCTCCTGGTTTAGAAACGCCGCTTCCCTCGTGCTATCTCATTCCCGAATCGACAATGCCACTCTCCTCGATCTACGAAGTTATGTTCATTCAGAAGTCGGGATCATTTCACTGGGCGAGAACGAGTCGGCTCCCTTTCTTTCAGCACCTCATCAAATCCTCTGTGCACCAGACGGTCGCGTTATCTGCACGAATACAGGCAGAAATGCAATCACCGTCTTCGACCCTCAACAACCGACATACTTTCAGGAGTTCAAATTGTCCGACCCCGTTGGGACCGATTGGCCTTAGACGATATTCTCGGTGACCATCTAAACTCAGTCTTTTTAAGAGATGAACAACTCTATGTCCTTGCCCATGGTCACCGTAGTGGTTCTAAATTGGCCATACTTAATTATCCAGAATTACAGTTACAAGACATCGTGCCTATCAAAAATCGTACTGGTTTGCACAATATTTGGGTCACATGGGATGGACAGCGATTCAGTTGCGACAGTGAGCAGGGAGCGGTGGTCGAACTGGGTGAAAACAAGGCTATTTGGCTTTCTGGTTTCGACGCATATACGCGGGGAATCGCGGCCAGTGCGGAAATCGTTCTAATCGGCGAGAGTGAACACTCGGCACGTGGCCAGCGAAAGCAATCGACTAGCAGTTTATGGGTGGTCGATCGCTTCACATGGAAAACGCTTGATTACATTTGTCTCGGTCCGTTCGGCGTGGTTCATGATGTACGAATACTTGACATGCCTGACGATGCTCACCACGGACACATATTCTCAGGGATCGACAAACTATTGGGCCTCAAGGCCTACACCGAAATCACAAGTAAAAAGTTAAATGCTAATGGACTGCGAGACGCTCACGCGGAAAAGTGGAAAAATTGGGAAATCGTTTTTGGAAATCCCACTTTTGGTGAGAATTGCGGAAAAACAGCATCGGATTCAGGACTTAGTCTTATTGTTCAGAATGCACTGGTCAGTGAATCGACGAATGAAGTTCGCATTCGATACAGTTTTAAAAATAATCAACGGGCTGGCCACGTATCTATCGTCTCGTACAGCGGAGTTCAACACGATAGTGAAATGCTAGCATTGCTCATTCAGCCAAAAAACGAATCCACTTGTTCCTTGCATCTTTGGATTCATGATGGAAAAGCGTGGTGTCTTCAATCAGAAGTGAATGTTGAGGAACTCCCCTTATCGGCGAATGTGTGTGTTCGACTGACATTTGCGACCGTACAGATGTTCATTGAGGACTCGCTCATTCTCGAACTACCCTTAGAAACTGTGCCCTTCTCGAGTGGAAAACTGGGTGTGCGATGGCTGGGCGCAACGATTTTCCCCATTTGACAGAGTCTTCTGCTTAGTCGACTCTTTCGCATGCATTTGGAGAAATGGTGGATTCATCCGTTCGATCCGCTTCGTTATAGTGCCATGCGTTACGCGGCGATTTCACTTCGGCATTGTAGAGCTCGAAGATCGTGTTCTACCATCATTCCAATCACATGTTCAAACCTAGTTTCGGCTTTCCACCGAAGCACATTCCATGCTTTGGAACAATTTGCAACAAGCGTTCTGGTGTCGTTTGCTCGAACCAGGCTTGGATCAATGGACACCCAGTTTCTCCAATCTAAACCAACAAGATGAAAGGCAACATCGACAATCTGCTCCAACTTAATGAGACGCCCAGTGCCGATTACAAAATCCTGCGCGACCTTTCCTTGGAGCATGCGATGCATGCATTCAACGTAGTCCCCGGCGTATCCCCAATCTCTAGCCACATCAATATTTCCTAGATTCAGTCGGTCTTGCATACCCATTCGAATCGCGGCAACACCTTTCGTAATCTTTCGTATGACAAAATTATGGTCTCGACGAGGGGACTCGTGATTAAAGAGAATTCCGCTACAGGCGTAAAGTCCGTACCTTTCCCTAAAGCTCTCGATTAACCCGAACGAAGCAGCTTTTGATACTCCATAGGGGTTTATCGGTCGAAACGGAGTTACTTCGCTCTGAGGAGCAAAAGACGGTTTTCCAAAGACTTCACTGGAACACGCATAAAAGAACCGAGGTGAAGGACAAACCAAACGAATAGATTCCAAGATGTGAATGGTCACTTCCGTGTTTGCTGCTATTGTCTCATTAGGCGAAGTCCAACTCGTTGGAACATAGCTAACACCAGCTAAGTGGTATATTTCGTCAAGCTGATATTCTTCAATAATCTGACTCCATCCCTCGAACGATCGCAAATCGAAAGAAATAATGGAGATAGGAAGGTCAGACATACTCTGATTTGCCTGAGAAGCGTTGCGAGTTTGGCCAACGACTTTATAGCCTTTTGACAATAGGAATTTTGCCAAATAGTAACCGTCTTGCCCCGTAACGCCCGTGATAAGTGCTCTCTTTGACATGAATTTATCTACGCTTTCGAAGAACAAGACTTCCAATCACGGTCAATGCAGTCGTTGATCCAGTTGGCATTGACTCTGCTATTGAGATACTCATTCTGTCAATTGATTGCTAGATCATTCGTGCCGATTCAGCTTGTTGCTTGTCCTCGCCAATAGTCGATCGATTTGTAGTCATCCGCAAGTCTAATCTCAAAGATACCGGCCTGATTTTGATCTTGCTGCGAACAGGCAATTCCGAGTAATTTTGGGTTATCACGATAGAAAGGAATCTAGAGGCAATGGAAAAACGATCAATACGTGTCGCGGAACCTCTTTTGGACGGAAATGAAATCCGTTACGTTTTGAATTGTCTGGAGGAGACGTGGATTTCTTCTCGCGGGAAATACATTGAACAATTCGAAAGAATGCTCGCAGATTACTGCGGTGTAGCCGAGGCGGTTGTGACCAACAATGGAACGACATCGCTTCATTTGGCACTTGCTGCTTGTGGGATAACGCGAGGTGACGAAGTGATCATGCCGACGCTTTCCTATATAGCTACGGCGAACGCGGCCACCTATTGCGGAGCGACTCCTGTGTTCGTGGATTCGGAACCGAAATATCTTTCGATCGATGTTAACCAAATCGAGAAAGCAATAACTGCTAAGACGAAAGCGATTATGACGGTGCCGCTGTACGGGCATCCAGTGGACATCGATCCAATCAATGAGATCGCAAGGAAACATGGTTTGATTGTTATAGAGGACGCAGCAGAAGCATTGGGTGCATCCTACAAAGGACGTATGGTTGGTTCACTTGCAAAATGCTCTAGTTTCAGTTTTTTTGGGAACAAGATCATTACAACGGGAGAGGGAGGCGCAATAGTCACGGACGATACCAACCTCGCGAAACGAATGCGATTTCTTCGTGGCCAAGCAGTCGATCCCAACAAGAGCTATTGGCACCCAGAAGTGGGCTTTAACTATCGCATGACGAATATTGCCGCTGCGATTGGAGTGGCGCAGGCTGAAAGACTTCCGTTTCATGTTGCTCGTCGAAAGCAGGTGGCTGGCTGGTATCAAGAATTCCTTCGCCCGTACCAAGACATTTTGCAATTGCCCCAAGAAGCAAGTTGGGCAACCCATTCCTATTGGATGTACAGTGTAATTCTTCGACCTTCGATTGACGTAGTGCGAGACGAGTGGATACAAGATCTAGCAAGTCATGGAGTAGAGACTCGCCCAATTTTTTATCCTATCCATTGGATGCCAGCCTTTGTGGGAGCAGCTGGAAAATTCCCGGTCGCAGATCGCTGTTCCGCAGCTGGGATCAACCTTCCAACGCACGGAAAACTAACACGAGCCGATGTAGAATATGTTTGCAAACACACGGTTGCAACTTTGCGATCATTGCATTCCAAGTCTCGTTCTCAATCGAGAGCAGCATAATGAGTTGCCTGCAAAGATTATTTCTCCTAGGAGCAGGCGGACATGCGAAAATGGTTATCGAATCCGCCCGTAGCACAACCCGATTTGAAATTATTGCATGCCTTGGCTCTGTACAATGTAATGGTCAACTTTTGGGAGTTCCCTTAATGACCGAAACGGATGAATTATTGCAGAGCTTTGCCGAATCAGAGGTCTACGGTTTCGTTGCCGTTGGTGATAACGGCCTCAGGAAAAAGCTGTCGGAAAAGTTGGACGGATTCGGTATTGAGCAAACAACCATTGTAGCTGCTTCTTCGATCGTATCTCCCTCCGCGCGATTGGGACGAGGTACTGTGCTGATGCCTGGCACGATGGTTGGAGCCGACGCACAAATTGGTTCCGGATGTATCTTGAATACTGGATGCAGTGTAGATCACGATTGCCTTCTAGGTGATTTCGTTCATGTGGCTCCTGGTTGCCATCTGGCTGGTAATGTACGGGCTGCAGATGGTGTTTTTCTTGGAATCGGCTCCGTGGTAGTTCCAGATTTATGCTTGGGCGAATGGTCGACAGTAGGTGCAGGTGCGGTCGTAGTACGCGATATCCCTGGGCGGGAAGTGTGGGTCGGTTGCCCGGCGAGAGCGAAAACGTTTAAATCCGCTCGATTGGCGAGCTAGCCGTAGACATGATCCTGTTCGGACCTTTCAAAAATCTCATTTCGAGCCGAAAAACATATCGATGACATCTCAGAAAAGCCACCGCGTCATGTGGATTCTCAACCACACAACCTTAATGGAATGGGAAGTGCCAATGTTGATGGAGCTGGGATTTGAGGTCTACGTACCGAAGCATCTGCCAGAGGGTCCAAATAGCCGGACTGCGACCGTTACAACGCAATACGATTCGTCGCTAAGCATACCGTCAGCTGATTTGGAATTCTTGAATACTGTCAATTTTTACGAATCCCCAATTTCGAAAAAGACCGCTGAGATCATCAATCGCAATTTTGGAAATTGCATAAGCGCATATATTTTTCCCGGCCTACATTATTTGCTGCAGTCCTACCGCGGTAGGATTTTCATGCGAGCATTTGGGCACGCGGGAACAATTGATTATGAAAAAGCAACCGATACCGTACCTGCATCAAGTCTTAGCCATGACTCTTATTCCTCTTGGTCTCAGCGCATTCAACGGTACTTACGTGGACTCACCAATCGTTTTACGAACTCCGCAGGAATTACATGCAAAAATCGAATTATGAAAGAGATGTACTTCGCCAGACATCGCATCTATCTCGCCGCCGCTTATCGGGAGATTATTGAAAACGAACTACCTTTTCTCAAACAAAGGTCTCTGTATTTGCCGTTAGCTCTGCCAGCTTCGATCATGAAGAGTGCTAACAATTGGCGAGGCGGAGATGGACGAGTACTTTTCGTTTGTCCCAACATTGACCAGATTGACTACTACCATCGCATCTACACTCGATTCAAGGATGAACTTGGGGCTTTTCCCTACTGCATTGCAGGACGCCAAGATTTGGGGGGACCTGCCGGCGCCACAAAAACCCAAGACAAAAATATTTTGGGGTACATCGATCGTGATACCTACAATTCGACTATGCAAACCTGTCTCTGCATGTTTTATCACTCGCAAGAGGAACGGCATCTTCACTACCATCCATTGGAAGCGATTGTGGCTGGCCTGCCGCTGATCTTTATGTCGGGTGGACTACTTGAAACATGTGGAGGTCCAAATCAGCCAGGCATGTGCTCCTCGTATGAAGAAGCGAGGCAGAAGGTATCCAGATTGCAGAATGGAGATTCCAACTTTCGCGACAGCATTCGCGAAGCGCAACAACGCATTCTAGAACCTTTCAATTCCAGTTATTGCACGACTGTCTGGAAAGACACTTTCGCGCCTATCGCACTTGGAGCACGAAAATGAAGATATTGTTTTGGAATCCCACCTATGTATTGGGAGGGGGATTGAATCTCCTTTCTAACCTACTTCAGCAATTGGCAAATCACAAAGGAGTCACTTCCGTTACCGCTGCAATAAATGAGGAATACGATGGGATACTACGGGAGGGCACATGGGGGAACAAAGTTCGAAGAGTGCTCATTAAGTCCGGAGCGCATCTGGAGCATTTTGTCGACGGACATGATGCTGTTTACTTGACTTGGCCGCACGGTATTTCGGTTCCTTCTGTAGTGTTGCCTACCGTTTGCATTTTCCAAGACACAATCCTTCTAGATGCTTTTGGCGGCCACACAACCCGGGCCTTTATCGAGGAAATGGAGCGTGTTGTTAGAGAAACAGTAGCTGGCTACACAACGATTATTGTCACTTCTCATTACACAAAAAACAGACTCGTACAGATCGCTGGAGGTCAGTACTCGGAAAAAATACGTGTACTACCGCACATTGCCTCCAATGGTAATTTGCCCAAAACAAATACACCAGCCCTTGGCCAACGACCTTACCTGATCTATCCGGCAAACATATCGGAACACAAGAACCATAACATGCTATTTGTCGCGCTCAGTAAACGACGCAGGACGGATGTGCAGCTTATTCTCTGCGGTTATGGAACGGAGTTCATAGGTCAACATGACCTTAACGATAACCAATATGTAAACCGACTTAACAAAACCATCAAGGACAGAGGCATACTACAAAACAATGATTTTGAGGCACTCGGGTATGTTTCGGACGAGGAAGCATCAAAACTCCTCGACAATGCGTTAGGATTAATCATGCCAACCAGGGCAGAGGGAATGGGATTGCCAATCCATGAAGCGATCGAGCGCGGAATTCCAGTCATAACATCCAACATTCCAGTCCTTCGCGAACATTACAAAGCGAGATCAAAATCTATTCTGTGGGTAGATCCAGATTGCGCTAGCGAAATCGCAATCGCTTGGGACACTTTATGCGAAAACCATGCTGAACTTGAAAAAACGGCCAAGACAACAAATCAAGGAAGCGGGGTGACATGGCGAGAAATCGGTGAAGAAACGTTCGAAATTCTCGAACGTTCTATCCTGAATAGATCGCAATCATCTATAATTAGCTTCAAAATGCATCACCGTTTGATGCGTGGAATGAATAAATCTCTATCTAAGTTTTGGCGAAAAGCTGGGTGACGATAGCAATAGGAGACCTTGTTTTGACACTCTAGAGCGGCATAGCTAGGCTTCTAAATGCACCCTATTCCTGTGGCAGATTCAACTTTAGAACATCGTTTCAGAAGCATCAAAACTTGTTGAATCACCCCCAAAATGAGGTCGACGAATTGATGGCTTACAAGTACTACGGTCAATTTGATCCTCCCGTAGATCAGTTTCTTCACGAAAGATACTTCCAAAATTCACCATCTGGATTAGCGTATATTGAGTGCGGAGCGTTCGACGGAGAGTACGAATCATCGGGGAAGTTCTTTGAGGAAACTCTTCATTGGAGAGCGATCAACATAGAGCCTTCGCCCTTGATTTTCCCACGCTTGGCTGAGAATCGTCCCGACTCCCTTAACCTCAATGTTGCTTTGAGCAACCATCGGGGGGCCGCGCTGTTTCACGACGTGCATTTCCCCGGGTGGGAATTGTGTACAAACGGGTCTCTTCGACACACACCACAACATCGAAAGATTCTCGATGAGGTTGGATGCTCCTACGAAACCGCCACCGTGAATGTTACTACATACGATGCGTTGATTCGCAATTATGGGATCGAGCAGCTCGAACTGTTAATCTTGGATGTGGAAGGTCACGAAATTGAAGTTTTAGAGGGCTTCAAAAACGCCGTCGTACTGCCAAGAATCCTTTGCATTGAGCACGGCCAGCTCGGCGACGACGTCATTCGTCGTAAAGTTGAACCTCTTGGTTACCGCTTCGATACCAGCTTGTTCGTCAATTCGTACTTTGTTAGAAATGCTGTCTCAAAAGGAAAAGGGAGTCTAAGTCATCCCTAGTTAAGCGAATCCTTCTTGTGAATTCGCAATTGTGCCCAGACGGTACGTCTGCTACATAGCAAATATCCAGATGACGATGATTGTTAAAATGCGTTCACAAAAGGAAAAGGAATTCTATGTCATCCCTAGGACAGACGGAACGAGTGGAGTTCGCGAATTCGCTGCGTGGTCTTGCGTGCCTGAGCGTTGTGTTATCGCACTATTGCGGGGTTTTTTGGCTCGCACCAGCCGCTGTTAGTCAATTCACTAATATTTCTTGCCCTGCAATTAATCATTCAATACCTGCCTACTGTTTGTGGATAAATTCTATTCCTTATTTGAACTGGGGACCGCTCGGCGTAGCCGTTTTTTTCTTGATCAGTGGTTTCGTGATTCCCTATTCGCTGGCCCGCCAATCCTTCTATCAGTTTTGCATCACCCGCTTGCTCCGAATTTGGCCAACCTATTTGGCAGGATTTGCTGTGACGTTGTTGGCCGTTCTGTGTGGTTGCTATCTGTTTAAAGTGGATAGACCATTTTCGCTTTACGAAGTTGCAATGCACTCCATTCCTGGATTACGCGACCTGATTGGGAGTCGCAACATCGATGGCATTATCTGGACCCTCGAAATCGAAGTAAAATTTTATGCAGTTTGTGCCATAAGTTGTCTGTTACTTAGAAAAAAATCACTCTGGGCATTTGCCATTCCGGTTGGATTGACAGTCCTAGCTTTATGGTTATGCAAGAGTTTGCCCACGATGAGCGTGGCCCATCCAAAAAGAGCGATTTTTTCGTTGACATGGTTAAATCTGACTCAGTACATCGTTTTTATGTACATAGGTGTTGTATTTCACTATATGAACTCTGGTGCAATTAAGGCGGAAAAGGCAGTCTTACTCATCGTGTCACTTTTCGTAATGACGTGCTTGATTTGGGCGAGCGGTCCTTACAACAATTCAATTCATGTAGCATGGAACTATGGATTTGCGGTGGCGATTTTTGCTTTTGCTATGTCCTGGCCGCAGCTATTCGGGTCCAATCGAGTTCTAGATTTCTTTGCAGATATAAGCTACCCGTTGTACGTGATTCATGGAATTGCAGGCTATGTGCTCATGAGAACCTTACAAGAATATGGCTGGACTCCTGGTCCAATCATAATTCTAACCACCTTTGTGGCAATCTCACTCGCTTGGGGAATTCATCGCTTAGTTGAGAAACCTACTCAATCTTTTGGGAAACGCTTATTTCGCAAGTCACCAAACGAATCGATTATTCCGATTAACTTGGTTGAAAACACCGCCGTACCGCAGACAAGACTCGCGGCTTGATAAGCCGCTTGTCTGACTAGAAACTAACTACGCGTACTGTGTTCCAAGTCACTGCGTTACTCCACGCCCCCCAACGTACGGAAACAAATTTCTTACCGGTAGAGACACCTACCCACCATTCTCCCGTGCTTGCATCCCAGCCAACGATATCGTTTCTACCGTCTCCATTTACATCGAAAACGCGAATATGATTCCAAGATGTACCGCCCCAGTTTACCCAATTCTGCGTTGTAAACGCTGTTCCTGTTGAAATACCGACCCACCACGAGCCAGAACTGCCGACTCGTCCTGCGACATCATCCTTTCCGTCTTGATTGAAGTCGCCGACAAGAACATCGTTCCAAGTTACGGAACCACTCCATATCGCCCAATTCGTTGTAGTGATGCTTGCGCCATTTGAGGCACCCAGCCACCAGGCTCCGTTGAACTGACCAAGGATATCATCCTTTCCATCGTCATTGAAATCACCAACTCTGACATTGCTCCAAGCTACCGGCGCCCAAGATCCCAAAAGGACATTAGAAATCGTTGGGGCAGATGTGGAGCCGCTAGACCTTGCTAGCCACCATTGGCCATTTGCCGCAACCCGCCCTACAATGTCGTCGCGGAAATCTCCGTCAAAGTCGCCCACCAAAACGTCTTGCCAATTTGCTCCTGGTGCCCAAACCCCCAAATAGACATTCGTAAATGTTGTACCTGTCGAAAGGGCTGCATACCAAGCTCCGCTTGATGTGCGCCCAATAATATCATCGCGATTGTCTCCGTTAATATCTGCTTTTTGGACATTTATCCAGTTCGCACTCGGTGCCCAAGTTGTCCACCTCGTCGTTCCGCTTGACGCACTTGTAATCCACCATTCACCTGTAGAAGCCACTCGCATGGCCAATTCGTCCAAGCCGTCATTGTTGAAATCCGCAGTGATGGCATCGACCCACGTCACAGCAGGAGAATACGAGGCAATAAATGTTGGACTCGCTATTCCGACGTAAACTGCACCAGAGGCAGCGGTAAAGCCTCCGATTTCGTTACCATTTCGTCCGCCGACTTTGGTTTGTCCAAACGATTTTGCTTTTGCGTTTTCACCTGAAAGCTTATCAATATACGTAATCACAAAGCTCTGACCCTGCATATCAATTTGAGGATTCCTCTCTATCCAAGAAAAATTACTTACTGCAAAGTTAAAAGTATTGAATGAATCGGTGACTCCAGCAACAAAAACATCTTCTCCATTTTCATATGCAATTGCATAGTCGCGAAAACCATCGTCTCCTACGGCGATCTTTGGATCGTCCAATACTGTAGCGGGGCCAGCAATCTTGATTTCGCTATTTATAAAACCTGACGGACTAAAAGTTCTCTTCCACACTTCCTCGTTCCCATTGATGTCCTTGATCCATGCAACGGCCAAATCACCGTCGAGGTCCATGGCTAGCGAGGGATTTTCATGGTCGTTCGTGCCTACACCCGTTTCAGGAACTTCTTTGGCTCCCACTATAAGACCTACCGTTGAACCTACGACACTATATATCGAGATTCGAACGTTGTCCCTAAGATTCGTGTCCTTTACACTTTGCCACCCAATTCCCAATCGGCTACCGTCACCTGACATCGCTACTGAGCTTCGAATTTCGTTCTTGGTAGAATTCGCTCCACTTGCGGCGGCGGCACTCGTAATAGGAGCACCCGAACTGTTGTAAACGCGAAAGTAAACGTCACTATCATCAAGGGAATATTCGTGTTGATATGACACGACAAAACTCCCATTATCAGACATCGCCACACTTGCACCGCTTTGATTCTTACTTTCATCGGTCGGATTAACTTGACCCGATGTTAGGGAGGTCGTTCCAGCGTAAAGCTTGAAGAATACATCAGTGTCTGAATTGGACGAGTCATACTCCTCGTAAACCACTACGAACTTGTCCGCATCGGCGGCAGCGATTTTTGCTTGTGAATAAGATTTAGTTCCCGAATCGGCTACAATGGTAAACTGCGATCCAATTGGTTCCTTCTGAGCACTGAAACGACGTGCGGAGATCGATGAACTCTGATGATAGATTGCGACATAACTACCGTCAGCGAACATGGCGACATCCGCGCTCGATTCGTTCCCACTGTTGGAGTCAACATCTACGGCTGACTTTATCACCCCTATACTGAACACAATACGACTTTCAAGCAAATCTATCCTAAGATGTCGCTGAGAGATTTTACGAAAACGTTTTTTGTTGAAGCGAAGCAAAGCGGCAATAAAAGCTAGCATTCTTATTCCATCGAAAATTTGAAAACATGTTTGAGAAACGGTGATATTAGCTAGCAATAGGCAAATGTCAACAAAAATCGACATGGTTTGTTATGAAATATTAGCTTTGGTCTTGCGATGCGTACTGCGTTCCAAGTCACTGCGTTACTCCACGCCCCCCATGTACTGAAACAAATTTCTTACCGGTTGAGACACCTACCCACACTTCTCAATACCACAGTTGTCCGGGCGTTACTCCACGGTACCACCAAGCAGTGCTAGTGTTACTGTTTGGGACCACTTGAACCCGCAAGCGAGTTACACCCGCGGGCTTTGTGAAGTCGATAGAGCGAGGATGTTGTTGCTGGATCGGGACAGATTCGTCGAAATCTTCAGTGCTGAATTGTGCGTTTACGTACACGTTTCCGTTTTCATCGCTGACAATAAAACGGTCCGCAAGCCCAAACGGCTGCATCCAGAATCTGATTGCCATTTGCGAGGAGGAGATGCTGTACAATTGATCAGAACTCCGGCCATTTGATCCCGATTCAAAGGCGCCCCATGTCGGAGTTGATTGACCCGACGTGATCGTGGTGTGCACGTTAATGGTTTTGGAGGCGACGCGTGGATCGTTCGTCGAATTAATCGTGATGGTATCCAGGTACGGACCCGCCACGAGACCCGATGTGTTCATCGACAATGTCGCTGTCGTGAAAGTCAATGCGTTGAGGGGCGAAACGCCGCCCGACAAACTGTAGCGATTGTTTGGCAGGCTTGCCGCCCAATCCAGCGAGCTTCCCGAAGCGCCGACGTTGGAGATGGTCACCACTTGCGAGGCGGGAGACGCCCCGCCTTGAGTCGCCGTGAAATACACATCCGTGGCTCCAACACCTATCACGGCGAGCGGCGGCGCTTGAACATTGACTGTGATGATGACGTACTGGTAGTTCGAGCCGTTATTGTTATCCAAGATGTACAAATAATCAGTATACGTTCCGACGGGCAGATTCGTGGCCCGCGTCTTGACCGTCAAGTAGTCGAACTGTCCAGGTGCGAGTTGGTTCTGACTACCGGTCACCTGGACGTAGCCCAACGCGGACCGCGACGAATATGACAAAACGCTTCCGAGTGAGCCGTGATTCGATACAGTCACGGTTTGCGACTGTTCGTTCTGTCCCTGCGTGACCGTAATCGTCATGCTCGACGGACTGACGGCAATCACGGGCTCGACGACGTTGAGCGTGACTGGAACGATGATGGGCGTGATGCCTGCCACGTCTCCGGCGATCGTTACGGTTCCGGAATAAGATCCCTTTGCGAGGCCAACTCCGGACACAGAAACATTAACTGCGGCGGACGTGGCGCCGGCAAGCTGTCCGGATCCAGATGCGATGATTCCGGTCCCCGAGGCTGTTGCGGTAAAGGAAAGAATGCTCGCGGGATCGCCGGAGTTAGTCACCGTAATGGTTTGGTCTGCCGGCGCTGGACCACCGAGCGGAACGTTAAACGTTAAACTGCCGGGACTCGCCGAAATAATAGGGCTGATTCGGCCGAGTAGAATTGCATTGAACTGGGCAAAATTGCTGTCGATTTGCTGAGCAGCAGTTCCCGAAATCGATGGATTGAGTTGGGTCAGGGAGCTTCGTGCGTTTTCATCAAAAGTTACGCGAGAACTGCTACGATTCTCGGATGAATTAGGTTGAATCGAATCATAGACGCGTTCAAACAAACCCACTACTTGTCTCGGCAGAAACGGTTTAAACACATCGTAAGTTGCTCGATAGTCGGATACTACTGCATTCCTACCTGCGGCAATAGAAATACCTGAATCCAATCCAGCAAAAATACCAGCAACGTTTAGACGAATCAATGCTCCCATTGCCGATCCAACTGGTCCAAATCTTGAGAGTATGTCCATGACTGGATCCAGCGCCTTGCGAGTTCCTTGCTGAACGCCTTGAACGAGTCCAGTGTAATACTCGATTGCCACCTTTCTTGGCCAATCAGCGTCAACAGTAATTGAGCCCTCTCCTTCGCCTTGAATAGCTTTGGCTGCCACGGTACGTGCAACCGCGTCTCTAGGCGACAGCCTCAAAAGAAATCGATCTGAATTTCTAAGTGTTTGGGGGGTAGTGTAATCTTCCGCGCTACTGTCAATGATCTGCTTTATCGAACCACTCATGATGCGATCGATATTGCCGTTAAATGCCAACAATTCATCTCGAACCTTTTTTTGACTCGTAATCAACGTCGAAAAATTAAGCTGCTGGGGTGCCTTCGACTGCGCATACGTGAAAGTGTCAATCTGATCATTTATTCGATTGATCAACGCATTGTTGAATTCCTTGGTTACAAAACCTGCTGCATAATTGGATGTAGGCGCTTTCGCTATTGGGTTCGAAGTCATCGATTGGTTGGTGGACACGTTCAACCAAGGAACTTGAGCCCAGGCCCCAACATAAGAATTAGCAAAAGAGGATCCGGTTGACCTACCGACCCACCAACCTCCATTTGCCCTGCCGATCAAGTCAGCTCGACCGTCCCCATCGATATCTGTCCAATTGACATCGCGCCATACGGGCGTATCGCTCCAAATTGTCCATTGACTATTAACGAACTTGGTTCCATCGGAAGCACCGACCCACCAGTCGCCATATTGAGTTCGGCCGACCAAACTCTTGCGTCCTGTTCCTTGAACATCCGCTAACATAACATCATCCCATAACACAAAGCCTGACCAGGTTGTCCAAAGTTCGCTAACGCTGCCTGTATCCGAGGATCTTGCAACCCACCACTGTCCGTAGTAAGTGCGGCCCACTATATCGTCCTTGCCATCACCGTTCACATCCCCTACTTCGACGTCGAACCAATGAAGCGTCGGAGCCCAAACACCCCAGGTAACGGGCGACAATGATCGATCGGTATTGCCCAGGAAGGCGATCCATTGACCGCTTTCATTTCTGGAAACAATGTCAAATCGCCCGTCTCCATTGAGGTCGCCGACGGTCGAATCAAGCCAAACCGTATTGCTGTTCCAAATTCCGGCATTTACGGCAGTGAATGAAATCCCGGTTGAGTAGTTAATCAATAAATGACTTGCAGAATCTCTAGCAGCAATATCATCCCTTCCATCACCATCGAAATCCCCAATTAAGAAGTCTCGATAGGTCTGCTCACCCCACGAACCCCAAAATTGATCTATGAATCCTGAACCGGAAGAGAGTCCAACCCACCATTGACCGTTTTCCGTTAACCCAATCACATCTAGTTTGCTGTCGCCGTTGAAATCACCTACCCCGCTAAAATCCCAAATAACCGCATCGGACCACCCGCCCCATAATGTGCTGGTCAGCCGAGCACCGTCGGAAGATGCGACCCAAATTTGAGATCCAAAAAAACCGATAATATCTCCGCGATTGTCTCCATTAGCACTCTTGAAATTGTGATTCGCTAGTCCACGTGTTGATACGTTAGCGTTGAGGCTCAACGGAACTCGTTGGTCTTCCGATTTTCCTACCAAGACATTGCTGGCGTCTCGGGTGCCTGGACTAAACGGCTCGCCCTCGGCATCAATGGATAATGGACCAAAATCCATATTGAACAAGGTGCGTTGTTCGAGCATCTCAAGAGTGAGCCGAGTACGAAAGTTTCTTTTCCTCGACTTGTTTAAACTACGCTTTTTCTTTAAGAAGGAAAGCAACATCGTCCTAGTCCATTTCGAAAGCGAAACAGGTTCTGCAATTAACCAAGCAAACAGAAAAACCATGAGCGTATAGATGTAAACGGACAAAGTCAAGAATTCTAATGCTTTTGTAGATTTTTTTGAATTTTGGACATTTCTCGTTTATCACCACCACGATTCTTGGGCTAGATCAGTGCTGGAGCCTTATTTTTTGTGCCTCGTTAGAAGAATTTGTGAGTGAATTCTAGCTGAGGCAGGTCACCAAGGTCGCACCCGACAAATAACTCCGAGTTCCAAAACGTAGATCGAGGTTGACGCAGTTGATGGGTTGTCTTATTGTTCAAGTTCAACAATAGGATGTATAGGAATACGGTATGAGAGTTGGAATTTGGTGCGACTACGGTTTGACCATTGGGCCTAGTGAAGGGATTGGGGTATTTGTCGACAATCTTGCACGCGGACTGGTATGTGCTAGGCCAGAGGTTCGAGTTCTCCTCGTGGCTCATCCAGGTCAAGAAAGCGTACTCGATTCGGTAATGTCACTTGGCCTTGGTCGGATCGAGGTGACAAGCCACGTACCTATTTCTGCTTCGGATAAAAACAAAATTCGGCACTTGAAAAAAATCCGCAGACTACTGGAACTGATGGGCACTTGGACATCGAAATGGAGATCCTCAATTTCTGCGAGAATCGAGAAACTTGAGAGGGAGCATAGTGAGAGCTGTCAGCGTATTATTTCTCAAGCGGATGTATGGCTGATTCCGTACGTTGGTCTGCAGCAGGATTTCCACAAACCGCATGTAGTTGTCGTTCACGATCTGGTGTCGTATCATTTTCCAGATATGCTTTCGAAGCGACAAATGCGAAAACTGAAACGGCTGGTTGACCGCCGAGTTGCAAAAGCGACGATGATCGCATGCATGTCAGAATTCATTCGAGAAAGTGATTTGAAGGGTATCCTTAAACTTCCGGACAGTCGCATTCGTGTTATTTCCGCAGCAGTCCCGAACGATCCTATTTCGTCATCATTGTCACCCATTGAACCGTCGGATTCGATAGAAACCAGTTTCGCAAAAGATCTTATTCCGTCAGAGCCATATCTGTTTTTTCCAGCAGCTTTTCGCAAATACAAAAATCATCAGTTGCTTGTTGAACTGATCCCAAGGTTGAAAGAACTCAATCTGGACTCGATGAAAATCGTTTTCACCGGGATCCGGAAATGTCCCCGTTGGCTGCGTGCAGCTATCGCTTCACATCATGCCCAGGATTCAGTTTTGATTTTAGGAAAGGTGACTCGATGCGAACTTGCAGCTCTTTATCGATCCGCTTTTGCTACTGTCGTTCCTTCGTTTTACGAACAAGGATCGTTTCCACTTCTCGAAGCATTGCAGCATCAATGTCCTGCCATTTCGTCGGACATTCCCGCATTGCGAGAGCAGTTTGAGGAAATGGGTGAAGACATGGTATTCTTTGACCCCCATCGAGCAGAATCACTCTTTTCGGCAGTCCGGCGTGTACATTTTGATCGACAGGCCATAATTGTGGCTCAGCAAAAATCCTTTGCACGACTGAAACAACGCAAATGGACAGACGCAGCTCAAGATTGGTTAAATGTTTTTTCAGAAGTAATCCAAATCGAACAAGAAGCATCTCAAGGACCCTTCAATTCAAATGCAGCTTAGCCTGATATTTAGTTCGCCGAATTCCCCTTAGTTGTCGCAGAACTTTGCAATGCTATTGACCAGAAGCACTTCGATATGCGATACCGCGAAATCGGTAGGAGACCTATTAACAAAGCAAACACGCAGAACTCTTGGCACGGATGTCGAGCACTAGATGAAGAATTTTTGGATTGCGATTAAGGATTCGTTTCATCATGCGCCAGCAATCGTTCTCGCAACGCTTTGTTCGGTAGGAATCGCATTTCTTTGGGGTTCCAACATTGGTGCACTCTATCCCGTGATTGACATGACTCTCAAAGGAGAGTCGATGCAAAGCTATCTGGAGAAAAGTATTGCTGCTAGCAATGCAAACATTCAACAACTCGAAATCAATCTCCAACTCATTCAAGCAAAAGATCAGTTGAAAGAAATCCAAATCGCCGAGAACGCTCTCCAGAAGGAAAGAAGCAATCTGGGCTGGCAACAATGGACTTTGAAATGGGAGGACCGTTTGTTGCCCCGGGATCCGTTCAAAACTATTTGCTGTATCATGGGGCTGCTCATCGTCAGCACCCTGGTCAAACATCTTTTGATGCTATCCAGCGATCTTATCATCGGTCATGTCTCAACTAGCATTGTGCAGACGTTGAGACAGCGTGTTTTTGGTGCCGCGCTCAAAATGGATCGCAAATCGTTCCAAACATTTGGAACCAGCGGATTACTTGCCGCCATTACCGCAGCCGCAGATGGACTTGCGGCCGGGCTGATGAGTTTGTTCGGCGCCGCCGTTCGTGAGCCACTTCGAATCATCGCTTGCTTGATCGGAGCATGCTTTATCAGCTGGAGACTATTGCTGTTATCCATTGTCCTAGCACCATTACTCATTCTGGTCGTAATGTACTTTAATCGGAAAATACGCTCTGTCGCCGCATCCATCATCAGCCGCAACGCAGGCTTTCACGAAGTCTTACTTGAGGCGCTCAACAATATTTTCACGGTGCAGGCTTTCACCATGGAGAAGCAGGAAAAAGAGCGATTTGCGGAATGTACCAAGATCATGCGACGTATCAGCCTCAAAATGATCTTTTATACGGGGCTCAGCAAGCCGTTTACTGAACTGATTGGCGTCGGAATGGTAGCCATCACGGTTTGCGCCGGCGCATATTTGGTGGTAAACAAAGAAACTCATATTTTCTTTCTGCAAATCTGCGATACTCCCATGAGCGTCCCCGACTTGTTGATCTTCTTTGGGCTGCTCATCGGGGCGAGCGATCCGCTGCGAAAACTTTCAGGCGTTTCCATTGCCATTTTTAGCGGTGCCATGTCGGCGAATTTGCTTTACGGGATCTTAAACTCGAAACCGATCTTGTTGGAATCCGAGAGTCCTTTCGCCTTCCCTGGACGCCATGATTCGCTTGCGCTTCGAAATGTTAGCTTCCATTATCACCCCGATCAACCTGTTTTAAAAAACGTCGATTTGGATATTCCATTTGGGAAGACGATCGCAATTCTTGGAGCCAATGGTTCCGGAAAGTCAACACTCATTCAATTACTATGTAGGTATTATGACCCAGTCGATGGGGCGATCTGCATGGATGAAACCGATATACGACAAATGGCAATTCGAGACGTTCGAAATCGAATCGCGTTGGTAAGCCAAAGCACCGAACTGTTCAACCGATCGGTATTCGAAAACATTCAATACGGTAGCCCAAATGCAACGAAAGAAGATGTCATTGAGGCCGCCAAGTTGGCTCACGCTCACGAGTTTATCATAACTGCACTATCCGATAGTTACGAAACGGTTGTTGGACAATCCGGCCAACGCCTAAGCGGTGGACAGCGTCAACGCATCGCTTTGGCACGAGCGATCTTGCGCAGACCTGAATTACTCATTCTCGATGAATCGACTAGCCAAATCGATATGGCGAGCGAATTGCAAATTCGTGAAACCTTACAAAACATGAAAGGCCAGATGACGATCGTCATCATCACACACAGGGAAGCATTAATCGCACTAGCTGACAATGTTTACCATATGCATGGCGGAATGTTGACTAAGAGCAACACAACCGCAGCAGCAGCATAGCGAAAAGCTTCGAAAGCACTTCCAACTTCATCAGCTGGGGACACGTCTATGACAAGGAAATATACAAGGCACCGTTTCCTTGACCGGCAAGATCATCCCGGCCATCTCCGTTGAAATCACCCTTCTTGACCTCAGTCCAAACGGTAGTAGCCCAAATCGACCAAAGAGAATTGGTAAAGCTAGTACCTCCATAGGCCGCCCACACCGCGTTCGCTGCACGTCCTACGATGTCATCTCGACCGTCGCCATTCAAGTCCGCGACTTGAACATCTTGCCAGACTACTGCATTGGACCATACGCCCCAGAATTGGTTAACAAAAAGCGCGCCGTTCGAAACTCCAACCCACCATGCACCATTCGCTCTGCCTACAAGATCATCTTTGCCATCGCCGTTGAAATCACCAACGTTGACATCCGACCAACTAATGTCCGCCCAAACCGTGCCTAGTGTTGTGGCAAAACTATTGCCTGTCGAAGTCCCTAACCACCAACCGCCGCCAGCTCGTCCAACGATGTCATCGCGACCATCACCATTGAAGTCGCCTACGCGGACATCTTTCCATTCCACGGTTGGGTGCCAACTCGCCCAGTATTGATTGGTGTAACCGTTTCCATTGGAAATCGCTAGCCACCAATTACCGCTTGTTTGACCCACGATGTCATCGCGTCCATCTCCGTCAAAATCGCCGATAGAAACATCTTTCCATTCAACTGAAGGGGCCCAGATTCCCCAATAGCTTGTGACAAAGCCAGTACCCGTTGAGATCCCCACCCACCAATTACCCCCTTCACGTCCAACGATGTCTTGCTTTCCATCTCCATTGAAATCGCCCACATTGGAATTTTTCCAAGTAACTGTGTTCGACCAGTTTGCATAGACCTGTCCGCTGCTACCCGATGTTGGCGAAGCATTGACACTCCACGTTCCACCAGAAAAACGGACTACATCTTCATGTCCGTCACCAGTAACGTCGGCACTCCATGACATGCTTGCTATGGAACTCCACACCGCCGTTGTTGCATTGAGATCGACTTTGACATTCTCACCTGAAACCACGATTCCGGAACGCACCACTTCTCCGTTGTAGCTACCACCCGAAAATGTAACGACGTAAGATCCATTTGACACGCTCATGCCAAAACCTCCACTCGGTCCCGTTACCGTTTCATAGAAAGCGCCGGTTGACGAACGTGCACGAACGACTATGCCTGCTTCATGTTCTCCGATGGTGTAAAAGTTGTCCGCAACAACCGTGTCCTTGAATGCTACGCCTGTGATAAACACCAGACTCTGAGATATTCCAAAGTTTTCGGTCACCATGCTAGCGTTGTAATTATTTCCGCCGGTCGTAAACACGCCGTAACGCACTCCCGTCCCCAGTTCGTCATAAACTGGATTCATGAGGTTCTGTCGGTGCCCCTCGCTCCGAATCAATCCTTCGTGTCTCGCGTATACATGCTGATTTTGATCGATTGCGGCTGTGGAGCCCCCCCAACTAATATTCTCTCCAACTTGTCCCAAATAGCCCGCCTCCGTCGCTCGTTGAGTGGGCGTCTTGCCTGCCAAATTCGTGTGATCAAAGTAATCTTGGTTTAACATGTCCTGTGAATGAAGACCTGCCGCGTTCGTCAGAAACTGATTCGGCGATAGAGGTTGCTTCGAGGCTGTTGAAATTGTGCTGGCAGGTAATCCAGCATTCAAACTAATCCCGTAAAGCGCAGCTTCACTCGCGGGATCTCTTCGGGCACGGTTGACCAACTCCAACAACAGTTGTTCTTGATCCGTCATCACAACGCCCGCCATCAAGTTTCTTGCTTCCAGCGATTCTAATTGCAATTGACGGCGCGAGTTTCGACGAGGCCGCATCTTGTTTCGGCTGCTGTGAAACGCTAGGTTGCACATTGACTGAAAAAGCTTTGGAAACATGGTAAATCTCCTATCGATCGCTTTCCTCGAATTTATGAATCGGCCAACCCGATACGCAAACGGGCCTCGATCAAAAGGGGGCTGAACCGGACGCTAGCGCGTTCCGGCTGATTAGCCGAAGGGCGCTAGCCCACGGTTTGCGGCCCATGCGTGATCGACGCCCGCAAACGTTTATCCGTACGTGCAAATATAGGTTTTTCAGTCACAAAAGGGTCTATTTTTGAAGTCAATAATGAATCAATAAGCCAAATCCGTAAAATTACAATGCAAAAAAATCGGAATAATCGCTTTAGTAGTCCGTCAACCGTCTTTCATCGGGAGTCGTTTAGACCACTGCTTTGTTGCGAATTCGTCATTCACGCAGCATACCCGAGCTTCTGTCGAGTATGCTCGGCGGAGCCACATCTGAAAGCTACGAAAGCATTGCGTCGCGAATAGTCGGGGAAAGTTTTCGCATTGCAAAATCGGAATCAACGTCGTGCTTGATTCGATCCGTATAAAGGATATTGAATGAGCAAGCGGATCTAGTTGCGTTCGTGGAGAATACTTTCGAACAACCTCCCTGTTTTTTGCAACGGACAAAGCACTCAGGTCCGATAGGGGTTCCTAGATATCATTCATTCCTCGATGTCCATTTAGCTCCCGCCTGCGGGATCGTCTTTATGCACAATCCCGTCGCACACCATGCCAATTCTCAGTCTGCCGAATTCCTTCCGGTTTTGCTTCCTAGAATTGAGCTTCAACCTAAGGACTCGGCATTGCGTGAATTGGATCATGCGTCGCAATTGATTGACGATGCTCAAGGAAAAGCCGCAAAGCCACCCGCTCTGAGTGTCATCATTCCAGCATTCAACGAGGCAAAGACCATTCGGCGAGTGGTAGACTCGGTCAACAGCCTGGAAATCTGCAAGCAAATAATAGTGGTGGATGACGGAAGCACGGACGGCACTCAGGAGGCAATCCGAGCAATGCAGGGACATAAAGGAATCGATATCGCTTTTCACTTGCGGAATCAGGGCAAAGGGGCGGCGATTCAAACAGGAATTCGACTCGCTTTGGGGGATGTAGTCATTGTTCAAGATGCAGACTTAGAATACGACCCACAGGACATACTGCTAGTGATCCAGCCCATTCTCGACGGAGAAACAGATGTCGTCTTTGGTTCTCGCTACCTCTCCAATTCCCACCAGGATCAGTCGGTATTGCACCGTTTCGGTAACGCTTGTCTGACAGGCTTCAGCAATTGGATGACCAATCAGCGTTTGACGGACATGGAAACTTGCTACAAGGCTTTCCGTCGCGAGCTGATTCAGAGTATCCCAATTGAGCAAAAGAGATTCGGTTTCGAACCGGAAATTACAGCCAAACTGGCACGAAAAAGAATAAAGATTCGAGAAGTCCCGATCTCTTACAAGAGTCGATCCTGGAGGGAAGGCAAAAAAATCGGAGTTCGGGATTTGGTCAGTACCTTATGGTGCATCCTGCGATACCGACTTCGCGACTGAAGCTTGCTACGCGCGACTTGTTTAGCCCGCGCAACGGTGGGTACGCCAAGGACAAAAGACTGTCAAATCTGGCATGACTTATCTTAACTGTTGTCTTCTGGAAGTCCGCGATCTGTGCTAATCGCTCCGATCGGCTAAACATTGCTTCAAGCGACTTGCTTGTTTAACCCGCGCAGCGGCGGACACGCCAAAAGGGGAAAAACTCTCAATAGTAACGCACCCCACTTGGCATTCGGGTAATAATGTAGGACACATGCATGCCCCATTGCCGCTCTCAAAACCAATTGACTTAGAGTTTTATGTCAAATACTCCTAGTGCGCCGTTGACCCCAGCTGCTCCAACCGCTCCTTTGCCACCGTTGGACGAAGTTCCAGTTGATTCCATCTTGATTGTTTCCTTCGGCGGACCCGAAGGGATGGAGGACGTTTTGCCTTTTCTTGAAAACGTCTTGCGGGGAAAAAATGTTCCAAAGGACCGAATGCTAGAGGTTGTCGAGCACTATAAGCAGTTCAATGGAATAAGCCCAATCAACGAACAGTGCCGCCTGTTGATTGCTGCTATCGAAAAGGAATGCAATCGCCGCAATTTGAATCTGCCAATCTATTGGGGCAATCGCAATTGGCACCCAATGCTAGAGGATACAATCCGGAAAATGGCCAACGATGGACGTACGCGAGCCATTGCATTTTTCACGTCTATGTTCAGTTGTTATAGTGGTTGCCGCCAATATCGAGAGAATATCGCAGCAGCTCAAGCCGAGGTTGGAAGCGACGCCCCGTGGATCGAAAAGATTCGCAAAGGCTTCAATCATCCAGGCTTCATTTCTGCTCAGAAAAATTGCTTGGAGCAGGCGCTTGTTCAACTACCCGAAGGCGTGCGGGCCAACACGCTCGTGCTTTTTTCGGCACATAGTATTCCGAAAGCGATGGCGGATCATTCACGTTACGAAGAGCAGCTTCGCGAGGCCGCCAAACTCATATGCAAAGCAGCCAATCATGATTCATGGGAGTTAGTGTATCAAAGTCGATCAGGCCCACCTCAGCAGCCATGGTTGGAACCGGATATTTGCGACCGCATCGCACAATTGCATACCGAAAACGGCATCAAGCATATTGTAGTTCAACCGCTAGGCTTTATTTCCGATCATATGGAGGTATTGTTTGACTTGGATCACGAAGCTGCAGACCTTTGCGCCGAAAAGGGAATTCAGTTCATTCGTGCAGCGACCGTCGGCGTTCATCCTCATTTCATTTCGATGATCGTTGATTTGATCGAAGAGCGACTGTCGTTGGATACCGAACGTCCGTTTCTCGGCGGATATGGCCCAAGCCATGATCTTTGTCCTGCAAACTGTTGTCTTTACCCACAATCCGGACGTAGACCGTGCTAGGTATCGATGCTAAGCCGAGCGGCAGATCGTGGCGGGAATTGTCCTCAATTCCCGAGTCAGAACAGCCGGCGAAGGAATTGAGGACAATTCCTTCCACTTTGACTTGCCTCAAACGCTCAATTGCGCCCGAACGACTTAACTGGAACGTCGCGCAGGGAAGGGACATACTTTTTTGCCCCCTGTCCAGCTGGTTGAGATTGAAGTGGAACATTGCCAGATTGTGTGTTTCCTGCTTGCAGGTTTGGTGTCATTGTTGTTGCGAATTTCACGAATTGCATATCAATCTCTCCGGTTTTTAGGCGAAGGGCAGCATTCAAAACTTGCAGGTCCATTGGGGGTGAGTTGATTTGTGATTTGCTAATGTGTGCGGGCTGTCGGCGAGAGCCTTCCACTTTGACGGAGTCTGTGATGGCCGCGTACTTCAGACTGTCGGCTTGAATGTTGATATCGCCAGACTCCGTGTTCGATTGCATTTGCACTCGGCTTGCTGCTTCGAATTCCCATGCAGCGTTATTAGCAGCTCCGCGATTTTTGTTTGGCGATTGATTCCAACTCAATCCGGACGCATCAAAGATATTGAGTTGGTCCGAATACAATAGACTCTGATTGCGTCCAGGTCGATCAACCGAGTGAACGTTAAGAGCGTCATCCCAAGAAGCGATCGGTCCAATCAACGCTTCGATACGTTCGTAGAACGTCGCACTTCGCTGTGCCATATTTCCTTCCATTCTCCCCAAAAAACTCAAGTGGATACACTGATATGTGTTTTCGGCAAATCGGTCGGCAGTTGTTGAGTTGGTCGGACTGGACGATGGAAATGCGCCATTGATTGGATTGTCATTCCCGAGTCGTTTGCTCCATATCTCTCCTGGGCCATGTCCGAGCCACGTATGGGTTGAGACCATCATATCCAGTTGCGGCACTTTCATTTGCTCAATCGATCGACGTCTCATTTTCAAGTCGGTTTGTACCGCTCGAATATCAACGTCATCCTCAAGGCGAATCACAGAAATCTGCGGTTGGCGTTGTGGAACAGGACTATCGTTTCGAAGAGATACGGGCTGCTCCATTTGGACGGAAAGTTGATTCGAATGTGCCTCAATGTGCCACAGGGTTTGTGGGTCGGTCTCCATTCGGCAGTTCAGCGTCACGCCACCGCCAAATCTTGCCACGCGGCCATCGAAGGTCATCCGATTGCCCCATTGCAATCGAGGTGGCTCGTGCCAACGAATGTTGCTTCCGCTGTCTAAGGACTGTGCGCGTTCTCGAGAAAACCCGTTGTTGCGTAAGGATCCGTTGTCGCTTCCGGGAAGGCTCACCAAACTCGCATTGGTACCAGTATTCGCGAAGTTCTTCTGCATCGCTTCAACGGGAATTACCAGTTCTCCCGGGTGATCGATCCAGAATTGATTCTCGCTCTGCTTTAGATTGATTTCAAGCGATTGTACCCAGCCGCTACCAACGGCAACTTTAGCTGGCTGGCCCAAGATAGAAATATCACTTGTAGCATTTGTTCCTTGGCTTAGCCTTAGTCGCTCGCCAGTAGCAGCTAACGGCCACGGAGATTCATCGGACACCTGATCTTTTGTAAGTGCGAAATTACCGTCGAGAACTAGATCTTCGACCCGTGTCTCATTGCCGCTTCTCAGCACTTTGGCTTGCATCATTCTAGCCGTTACCCTGAAGGGTGAAGTTGGGTTTGCAGTGGTTAAGCCTCGAGCCCCTACTCGATTGATTGGCGCCGTTGGTTGTTTCAAAGGAGCAGCCGGCGAGCCTGTCGAAGGCAGCAGAACGAGACCTTGTTGGCCTAAGTTCTCGCTAGTGGCTGTATTCGTGCCAGTGGGCACTATGTTTGTTTCTATGGCCATCGCATCGGTTCGCGTCGGCACAACGTTCGAGTTGATCGTGGAATTAGAATGCGTATTCGCTACTAGAGTCGAAACGCTGGCCAAAGGATTGGGTTGTTGGTATGCAAACCAAACCTGCATTTTCTCCACCGTAGCTCGTATTTGAGGCGAATCGACATCCACCTTTCCATCTGCCATCATTCGATCTGGCAACGCTTGAGGTACTTTTCCGTCCGGATACTGCGGTGCAAGTTGAGCGGCCAGTTCCGGCGTCATGGGAGTCAACCAAAGGTACAAATGCTCCGCAATGAACCTGCCATGAGTTGGGCTGCTAATGTTGGCACTTCCCTTGATGTCAACTAGATCCTTCGTTACATCCTCGGAGTCGGGGCGAACAAGCAATCTTTCGCCCCAAGAAATCTTCCATGAATCTCCATTATTTTCCATTTGAGCGCTACCCGGCCCTGTAGCCTGGAGAGCACCGAGTCGGTTACTTTTTAGTTTTCCATTTGTCGCGGCGTTACTATCGGAGGAGTTTGCGATGGCCTCTGCACTTTGGTGCTCTATCTCAGGCGCCCTTACTTGAACCGATTCGTATCTAAGATAAACAGGTGTCATCTCTCTCGCAGTGGCAAGCGGCAGTCTATTACTGAGCGTCGTAATACCATTTATCAGGTCCATGACTAAATGTTGCCCATGAGCTTCTACATGCATACCCGGTGCATTGAGCCTTAGCCATCCTGAATGATCTCGGCTGTCTTTGCCAAGAGCCCCGGAGGCTATCAATCGTTCTACTTTCCAGTTCGAACCTGAGTTTTCCGTTGGGGTGCCGGTGACCGTTTGATTTCCCTGCCAACCGACCTGCAATTGCAATTGTTCGCAGTCAAAAGTGTCTATAGGAAGTCCTTGTACGATATGCTCCATATGGACGTTTTTTTTCAACGTCGCTTCCGACTGATGGAAATTGAACTCAAATGCCCCCTGGCACTTCAGCGTGGCGTATGCGGTTCGTTTAGCGATATCGGGGATGTCTTTGCGAGGCAACAACCCGCCAAGTTCAAGTCCAATAAAGACACGATCAACATAGGTTAACTCGAGCCGATCCAAACCATTGAAAGGAGAATCGTTTCGAACGCCTGGCTGTTCCGCCGTCAACAGATCCTTGTCCATATGAATTGAGAGATCTCTACCATCGACAATCGAGTTTCCCAGTTGGATTCTTATTTGCTCCGTAGTCGAAATGACACGATTGTTGATACGCACGTCTCTCGCGTTGATCAACATCCCATTATTCTTTGAAGAATCATCTGGGGGGGAGTAGATTGAGATTTCCCCAAGTAGTTGGCCATTAATGATAGGTGGTAATTCCTGGGTCCAATCAACGGCCGACTTGAATTCGATTTTTGCACCATCATTGTTCTTGATCAGCACGGCTCGTTTCGAAGTTCCGGATTGGCGTTGTGGGAGTAAAATCGAAATTGGTTTGACGAGCCAATGCCTATCAGATATCTGTTCGCGTGTTTGAAAGAGCAAAGTCGCCGTTTCGGTTTTGACGACTCGAGGTGGGTTTTTCTTGTCAAGTTGCCAGTCCCCCTCGACAAAAAACTCTTCCCACCAATCGTCGCTAACTGGAATGGCTGGCGAGACCCAGGTGCTCGTTTGTTTCGCCGTCCTGGGTTCCAACATTGGAACGAGAACAACGTGATAAGCGGTGAACGCTATGAAAAGTGGTACCAATACCCGAAGATAGTCGCGTAAGAAAATCATGTGAGTCGGTTTGGAACGAAGTCCTCCCATCGACCTTTGGCTTTCAGTAAACGTTCGATCAATTCTCGAACGGCACCCTTCCCTCCGGAAGCGTTCATGATCCACCGCGCTGCTTGTTTGACTTCTGGTGCACCATCGAAAACCGTCGCGCTCAGCCCTACCTCGTACATTACGGACAGGTCAGGCAAGTCGTCTCCTATATAGCAAACCTCATTCATCTCAAAGCCGGCTTGCTGGATCATTTCCCGTGCCGCTTGCAGTTTCTCTGCAAATCCTTGGCGTACCAAAGTGATACCCAACTCGGCTGCACGAAGTTTTACGATTTGGGAATTGCGAGCAGTCAGCAATCCAAATTGAAAACCTGCCTTACGCCAAATCTTGATTGCATGGCCGTCTCGAACATGAAAGGATTTACTTTCAACTCCCGCATTGTCGATGGTGATCAAACCATCGGTCAAGACACCATCGACGTCCGATAGAATCAGTTTTATGGGTTTAGCTATTTCAGTATCGCGAGGTGCCACTTGCCATGCTTTCTTTTAGCCCGGATTATTCACCTGGGATTTAATGATCAGCCGAAAGGCGTTAGCCTCCGGTTATAGCGGAGTAGACAACCGCGGGCTAACGCCATTCGGCTAATGAATAATCCGGGTTATGCGTCTGGGCCAAATATGCGAAGATTCATTGAACTATTGTGCCAATCGATTGATTCTAACTCTTCGTCACTGAGTTCAGAAGTGGATTCTGTCGGATGTCTTTGTAATTCATTTGCTGCCGCATGTTCCAGTCCTAGCACGTCTGTGATGTCAATCATGCCTAGTGGTTTGTCTTCCGCGTCGACCACCGGCAATTCACTAATTTTATGTAGCACCATCAAGTCGACGGCGTCGGTAAATCTCGCGCCGGAGCGTACGGCGGAAAAAGATCGCGTCATCAAATCAGCGATGACTTTGTCTAGATCGTCGTCACGCCTCTGTTCTAGTAAACGCGCTAAGTCACTATCCGTGAAGATCCCTTGCAATTTTCCATCGGTATTGACAAGCATCACGGCTCCGGTCCGCCGACCTGGACGAGAGACCTCGACTAACATCCTCCGAATGGTGGTCTGAGTTGAGGCCAATCGACAGTCGAGAACGGGCCGCATGACATCGTCCACGATAGCTAATTTTCGTCCAAGTGATCCGCCAGGGTGCAACTCTGCGAAGTCCTGGACACAAAAATTCTTGGCTTCACTTACAACCAATGCCAACGCATCGCCGAGGGCCAACATCGCGGTTGTACTCGTACTAGGTGCCAAGTTATGCTGGCAGGCTTCACGGCACGGAGGGAGAATCAATACGATATCTGCAGCTCGAGCCAAGGGGCTATTCGCCCCGCTCGTGATTGCGATCAGACCAGCCGCTCGACGAACCATGAAGGGCAAGAGTCGAACGATTTCTTCGGTTGCACCGCTATTAGAAAGCATCAAGACAATATCCGTAGGTCCAAGACGACCAAGATCACCGTGGACCGCTTCCGCAGGATGGAGAAAATGTGCGCGGGTTCCTGTCGACGCAAACGTAGCGGCTAACTTCCTACCAATTAAGCCGGCTTTCCCAATTCCACAAACAATGAGACTTCCTCGCATCGCAACCAACTTATCCACCGCAACTAAAAAGTCTTCGTCGAGAGACTCTGCAATGGAACGAACGGATTGGGCTGCTTGTTGAAGTATTTCTATGCCGCGCGAAAGCCGTTTTCGCTTCGCCGTTGCACTAGCACCGTTTCGTCGGGCTGGTAATCGCATATTCATCGCCGTCCTTGGCTGATTGAGTTTCAAATGAACAGTGCCTATCGCAACTCTTTGCTCGACGTTGCGACAGTCACTCAACTGGCAAGACTAGCATATCGACCCGATGTGCGACAACACCGAAGTCTCAAAATGCTAGCCTTCGGGTCTCGGTGCCAACAGCACGATCTCGAACCGATCGCGAATGTCCGGCCAAAAGGCAATCTTTCCAAGCACGCGTATCTGCCACTTAAACGAGTTATTGGACGATTCAAATGAGTGCATCGTTGAAACAGGAATGGAAACCAACTCAAACCCCTTTGCGATAACGTCGAGTTTTTCGCTATTGACGACGCTCTGCCGAAAAAATGGTTTCTCTTCGGTTCGTGTACGGGTGCCTTGGCGGTACGAGACTTTTTCGATGCCTTCGAGCACGATCTCAAGGTGTTTGATTTTTTGGGAATTCCCGCGAAACATCCAACTTAGTTCGAACTCGCTCCCAGGATAAATATCGCGTTGACTGCAAGCAAGGACTGGGCTGGGATTGAAAATTTGCAACGTCGAATAAAACGCAAAAACCAAGAGGGCGATCCCTGCCAGGAAGAATCCCGAGAAAATCAGAAGTGGAATCCAATCCTTAATCGGTGAGAATGCAATGTAAACGAGGGATACTATTCCCGTCCAACAGATGCCGCCAATCCATAACCCGATCGCTATTGCCACTCGCGATTCCGCCGCCTGGATGATCAAGGGTTCGTCCGTTTCACCTGATTCAATCGGGCAAGTTGGGTTAACCATGGGTGCAACCGGCTGAGCGATGGCATTTAAGTTTTCAAGCTGCTAGGAAAAATGAGTCTATGAAGTTGGTTCGATCACCATATATGGCCAATGC
>JAYTVL010000668.1:0-38428 GCA_043744075.1 Pirellula sp.
CGCAGTGTTGAACTTCAGCTTCTTTGAACCCGACCAGATTGAAGCGGCCTTGTCATCTGTGGGTTTCAACCGGATCAATATCCGTGTTCGAGCCCCCTACGACACTGAACATCCCAGTCGACGCGGTTACGTGTTCGCTCACAAATCGACAACGACGTCAATCACGCGTAGCACGGACTGAAAGACGCTACTTCATCGCCTTACAAATCACGCTCGCATGTTCGACGACGAAAGGAAGCGTCGATGCCGTGCTTCGAGAAGCCTCCGCAGGGGCACACAACTCACAATCATCGGCGCTGCGCGAACCGATCTTCCGAGTTTCTTGGATTCAGAAGTTTAGATATCGAAGTCTCCTCCAAGTCCACTCCTAGGACGTTGACCACCAGTGGGCTTTTGAGCGACGCACGACACCCAGCATTGAGCAAACAGGCCGCCGGGCTGTTGGATCCAATCGCGGAACGTTGCGGCTGAGGCGACGTCACCGGCGCGATCGAGTTGCAACGCGAGATAGACACCGATCAACGGTAATGATGAATACACCTCATACCGCGCGGACATCTGCAAGTTCTCAAATCCCGCAGACGCCAGATGCGATCCGAGTTTGCGGCCGACACTCACGTCGCCGCCGTTTTGAGTTTGCAGTGCCGTGTACGCTGTCACCGCTGTCGCGAGTGCAGCGGATGGCGACGCGAGGATGAAGCCGCCCCAGTCGGGGCTGCTGACACCGATCACTCCGCCCGGCTTGAGAACTCGCCGAAATTCGCACATCGCGCGCACCGGATCGGCCAGGTGTTCCATTAAGGCATTGCTGAAGACTCGGTCAAAGCACGCATCGTCAAATGGCAGCGAGTAGCAGTCGGCGACCTGAAAAATCGCGTGTTGAATGCCGCGTTGTTTCGCGGTCTTGATCGCACACTGAATTTGCGACTCGCTGAAGTCGATGCCGACGACTCGTCCGTCTCCAATCCGGCCGGCCATGCTCAGCGTGATCGACCCCGGCCCACATCCGCAGTCGAGAACAGAAACACCGGGCGTCAGATACGGCAGAAAGAACTCGCCATGCGATTCAATCGTGCGGCGAGCCATGAATTCAGTCGCGTTCTCCGAATGGCCCGGAGTGTACGCGGCAGTCGCTGCCGGAGATTGCGGGGCGACCGGCTGAATTGGATCTGTTTCGCTCATCGCAACCTCGCTAATGCCGCGCCGAACGTCTCACGAAACAGCTCACCAGACCACAAATGGCCCCAAGGACCATCCTTCACCAATTCGCGACTGTGGCCGCGCTTGTTTCCCAAAACGATAAACGCCACTGTCTCACCATCTCTGGCGACGGCAACCGATTCGCCATTCGCTGACCAAACGAACGACCACTTGTGCTTCATCGGTTTTTTGCAGAGAGCTGTTTCGCTCGCGCGGCCTTGGGCGGCTGGAGGTGGTCCGCCGCGATACGCCTTGATCGCTTCGAAGGGCGGAGCGGCGATACGATTGTAAATCCAGGCGTCTGCCGCCGGTTTTCGAGAATAGAGTTCCGTGAGGCAGATCCAGGCTGTCGTCCCGACATCATCCAGAACGGCGAAACGGCGCGAGATCGGATGCTCGTCCTCAAAAAACTGGTTTTCGTCAGCCATTGTTTTTCCTAGTGTCTTCCAATTGTCACCGACTAGCCCTGCGAAAGAATTCAGTTCGCACTCGTCTAAGAGTTCTCGCGACTCTGTCCGCAGTCGCCGAACAATCATTTGCACGATTCCCCCATCGCGCGGTGACGCTCGGATCGCGTCCAATTCGGCTTCGAGCTGTTCCATCGTGAGGTGTTTTACTTGGTCCCTTATGTGTTGTTCAAACGTCATCGCTCAACCTTGTGAAAGTGCCTGACAGTTGCGTCATCAATGGACATGGACTTGCCTGTTAGAAAATCTTCCGGGATCTGAAACGTAAATTGACTGCCGATATCCGCCTGGTCCGGAAGCGATGGACCGGTCGCATCCGCCGCACACTTGAACAGGATTCCCATTGTACGGTCGGTCCAGCACCTTGGCTGTCAACGGGGTCACGGGTTTCAGAGTGACTCCGAATTCATTCCAGAGCGGAGTGTCACCGGCTCGGAATTCACGCATGGCAGCCTGAGCGGTTGCCGCGAGCGTGAACTCCTGCTCGCCGCTTGTGAGCTCGCCCGTCCAGTCATCTTTGCCAAATACGCTTCGCTGCGACTCTCGCCAAACGCAGTGCAGTTTGTAGGTGCCTGAGGGGAGCCGAAACATCGGCGCAGCCCAAGCTTGTTCCTTTTTGTTGGGCATGTCGAAGGAGACAACCAAGTCTTTTAACTTCGCGACATAACCGGGTGGCAGCGTCACGTGAAAGAGACCGGGATAGATTATGATGTTGCCGCTTTCCGCGAAATGTTCCTTCCCGTCCTGGTCCTTTGCGACCACGGAGACGCCGGCATCCGTGGATTCGCCATAGAACGTAAAATTCACATCCTTCGCGCTGGGGTTATGCACCCATAGCTCCACTCTCGCCTTGCCGCCGACGTGCCAGCCATCGTCAGCGATTACTCGCATCCCGAGACGCAGGCCATTTTGCTCCGTGCTCCAATTCGTGATCGGTACGGCGAGCTTTTCGAGCGGAAATTTGGTCTGCCACAGGGCGTCGTCGGGCTTGACCTTGGTAAAGTGCAAGATCCATCTGATCGGCGCCTCTTTCGCCAGAGCGTTGATCTCGCGTTCCATGTGAGCTCGTTCTTCGATGGGCAAGGCTTGCGGACAGTGAATGTCGAGAATACGTGGTTTCGCACTTCGACCGATGTTCTTGGATTCAATCCCGATCTTTTCCAAACGCGTGAGCAGCCATTGGATGTCTTCGGCCCGCTCGGATTCATCCGTGTAAAAGAATGCTCGAACTCGATTGTCTGCATCGCTTCCTGCGGTATCCCATTTCTGAGTTGGGAATTTGACCGAACCGGAGCTTGTTTCCTTACCACCCGCAGGCGCATTGGTCTCCGGTTTACCGACCTCCCAGTTGAGATTGGGATCGAGCAGTTCCTCGATACGGCGTTCGATGATCTTGTCGGCAATGCGTTGGCGGAGTTCGAGCGACTGCTGCAAACCTTGCAGCCGCTTCGTGAACTCGGCCAATTCCGCCCGCTGCAACTCCTGTCGTTCCGCGAAGGCTTGGTGGACGGTCTTGCGCAGCAAGTCGTTGAGCCGGGCGCCTTCCGCCGGACTACTGAGCGGCCCTTTGAGTTTGCCGGCAAGATCACGGCTCTGCTGTTCCAGTGCCTCAGACCGCTGTCGGAGTTCGGCGACGGAACCGGCCTTGATCTCTTTTGCTGCCGGTTCCAAAGCTGTGGTTGGTGCCGTGAATCGAAAGTCCTGGTTCTTGGCGTCCGGTCGATCGAGTACGTCGAACAGCTTGATCACTTCTGAAACCAGCTTCTCTTGGCCGCTCACCAAGACCGCGTTCGTTCGTTCGTCCACGGCCAGCGTGATGTGCTGACCGTTGCGGCCAAGCAACTGCCCGATCACCCGCGCGGTTTCTTTGGCCTCGGCGTACTGGAGATGGCGTACCTCGACGAATTGATCGCCGACGGCGCTGGCAAGGGGATTGGCAGCCACCGAAGAAGTTTGGGGCGGTGCGTACTGCCGAGAAAATCCGCGATCGGTGTTGGGAATTGGTACGCCAATCGCCGGAGCCTGCACGGTCGGTTAACTGGCAGCTGAGCCGTTGCCGCCGCTCTCGGGCAGTTTGTCTTGAGCCGTGAACACGGGAGCCAACGCGGAAGTCACCGGCCACTTGTCCGCTGCCACACGGACTTCCACTTTGAATTCCTGCTGTTTTTCCAGTGCTTCCTGCAATTCGAGGAATTTGACTTTACGCCCGCCAAAGGGGTCCTGTGGGCAAGTGACGATGATGTCTTTCGTGGAATTCACGTTCGCAATGCCGAAGGTCATTCGCTGCACACCGAGATCCTTGAGCTTCTTGACAACCTGCTGGATTGCGTCGACCGAAAGATCCGGCTTCACCAACACATGGACGTAAAAGAAAACCCCCCGACTGCCCGGCTCGCTATAGGGAAGTTTCCCCGCGATGCCGTCTTTCACCAGAATTTCGACGGCATTGCGCAGCGCTTCTGAACTCTCTAAGTCCGGTGTGGTCTCGATGACGATGACTCGCAACGCGGATGGCGTTGCAGTCACACTTGCGGCGGGTGAATCCGCTGGCATCGGACGCTCGGCGGTGTCCTGCGAATCGGCGTGCGTTCCCAAGAACATCACCAGCGCCAAAGCGGCCAAAGGTCGGCGGTTCATTCTCAGTTTCCTCTCTTAACGAGGTTCAATAGCATCCCGCAGGATGTCGGAGTGAACGGATTCAGATGGCTTGTCCCACAGCGGTTCGGCTTGAGTCTCAAACGTCTGCAAGTCCTGATCGAACGACCGGAACTCGGTCGATGTCGCCTCCCAATCCAAGCGGCCTTCGTCCGACATAGACTGGCTTGACTGAGAGGCGGGCTTGTCGGGCTTAGTCGACGAGGGGCGTTCGATGATCGCGAGCGACAACAATCCCGCGACGCATAATTTCGCCATCGAGATCGCAACCAGGGAGGTTCGCGAAAGACGCCCCACCAGTTTCCAACGAGATGGCAACTGGCATTCGCGCGGCAGATCGACCGTCGTCGGCTGTTGCACAGCGGCTCACGAAGTATGCAGGAGTCTGGACCAAGTTGGGTTCGGATTTCTCTGGACCGATCTCGTTTGCTATTCCCTCGGCGTAGCGCTGGGCACCGTCACAGAATTGGGGATTTGGCGCTTCTCGGGGCCAAAATTGGAGAAGGTTTCTCGCCGTTAGGATTCGCAGACACTGTGTTAATCAAAAGCATCTCGGGGTTAATCAAAAGCATCTCGGGAAACGGAGATCTTGAGAGTTCTCAGTAGAGATCTGGGGTGCCGGAGGAAACGGCTCGCGTTTCTGTCGTTGGCCGCTCGCTCTCTTTCCTAACCGAGATACTTGCCGCCAGAGGTTGCGGGGCGGAAAAGCCGCAAAACGTTGGAGCGGCAAAGATTCTGACTCGTAATGTTTGAATGAAACTCAATCTCAGGGTGACGCCATGATATATTTCATTTCGCCCGACACGATGGTTCACGCCGAAGGAATGTTGACTGGGATGCAAAATCAATCGATGCCTCGCTTGCGTAGCTGGACTCGCAAACCGTAAAGTAGAAAGGCACTACGTAACTTTTTTCTTGAGACAGCGTGTCGAACATCACTAATATCGAGTAAGCGTGTAGATTGATAACTGAGAACGACTTCATTTCATCAAACAAAGTTCAAATAGGGCGGGTAATGTTTCGAACTCCAATCTCGAGTATCCGCAAATCACTTTTTAGCGTTGTTCTATATTGGATTACCGCCCATCAATCGTTTGGACAGGAGACCATCAATTGGCCTCAGTGGCGTGGACCTCTCGGAACTGGAGTGTCGAACAGTGCACATCCACCAATCGACTGGAGCCCCACTGAAAACATCCTTTGGAAAACCGCCATTCCAGGAAAAGGGCACAGCACACCGATCATTTGGGGAGACTCGGTCTTTGTCACAACTGCAATTCCGGTTGGCAAAAAACTTACTCCAAAGATGAGTGGTCGACCGGGCGAACATGACAATTTACCGATCGATAGTACGTATGAATTCGCTGTCATCTCAATCGACCGGATTTCGGGTGCCGTACGTTGGAAACAAAACGTGCGCAGCGAGACTCCCATGGAAGCTGGGCACGTAACGGCCAGCCTAGCATCTGCTTCTCCGGTGACCGATGGGGAGTCGATCTTTGCTCATTTCGGCTCGTACGGTCTCTACTGCCTCGATTTTGAGGGGAACATGAAATGGAAAAAAGACTTTGGAAAGATGCATTCCAAACACGGACATGGCGAAGGATGCTCACCTGTCTTGTGCGGTGACTCGCTCGTTATCAATTGGGACCACGAAGAAGGATCGTTCGTTACGGCTTTGGATAAACGAACCGGAACGGAGCTTTGGCGAAATACGAGAATCGAAGATACCTCTTGGAGTTCACCAATTGTAATTGACCAAGAGACCAAACCGCAGGTCATTGTTTGCGGTACCAATTGGGTTCGAGCGTACAGTCTTGATAGCGGTTCCGTAGTATGGCAATGCGGAGGAATGTCGTCCAACGTCGTTGCAACACCGGTCTATGCGGATGGGATGTTATACGTGGGCAGCAGTTATGAAAAGAAAATCTTGATGGCCCTAGACATTCGCGGCGCGGTGGGGGATATCACCAACACTTCACGCATCAAATGGACGCGGACACGTGGTACTCCCTACGTCCCGTCCATGCTTCTATACAGGGATTCGCTTTACTTCTTGAGCCACTATCAAAATATGATGACGCGTGTTCATGGACCTACCGGTAAGGATTCACCGGGTGTTTTTCGATTGGGGGAACTTGGCAACATCTACGCTTCACCGGTTGCTTCGGACGGCCACCTTTTTATAACGGATCTGCATGGAACGACAGCGGTTGTAACGCACTCGGATGTTCCTCGTATTGTCGCCGTTAATCGAATCGATGAAGCGGTAAGCGCCTCTTTGGCGATCGTTGACAAGACGATTTTTATCCGGGGTGAAAAGCATTTGTTCTGTGTTGGCCTGAAATAGTTGGACGTTTGCAATGTAGCCGCCGAACGCACTAGAAAAATCAGCGACGCCATGCGCCATTTGGCAAGGCAACTTTTCGAATAACGCCGACTACTTTAACCGACGCAGTTCAATAAAATCATTCAGCGCGACACTATCGCCGCATGCGTGTTGTACGTGTCTTTAATAGGGACTCTGGAGAAAAATCAATGTCAATCGCAAGTGATGCCATGACAGCGTCAACCTCCGCCTTGCGTTTGGAATCAACCGAATTTTTTTCGTCTGTTATCGACAGTCCAGGCCCTACGATTTCGCTGCCGGTCGGGAGATAAGAGCCAATCATAGGGGACTCGAAACGGACTCGCTTCCGGTTCACGAGAGAAGTAGGCGTTGGTGCGACGGCCAAAAAAACTTGGGACGAGCTTGAGATTGGCGTGTTGCCGACCAAACTGGGTACGGCAGGGTTCGAGCTTAACGGAGCGATCGGCGCCTCGGGTGGATTCCCTGCTGGCAGGGAAGTGAGACGTCGGTTTACCACGGCAGTAACATCGTTACTTAAAACGGAGCTCGACGCATCGATATCCGCTTGGGCGATATAACCAGGACCGCCAGCGGTGGTCAGTCGTTTATTTACTACGGCAGTAACGTCGTTGCTGAGAACCGCCCCGGAACCATCCACATCGCCTGGCAAAACGTTGATGCGATAAGCAAAGTTTCCACCTGCCGTTCCGTTGCCAGAAGCTCCTACGGTCACATCGTCGGTCCATTCTCCATCCAACAGGTTCCCTGCCACATCGGTAACAACCGTACTTAAAACCGTCAGTCGCAATTTGTCGGCGCCGAGTGAAGCCGTGAGTTCGATGGTGCCAACGTTGTTCAATTTGTTAAATGTGACTCCACCTGGGACGATAAGCGAAGCATAATTTGGAACGTTGATGCCGGTAAGTAGGATGCTGGATTGTGAAAATGACGATCCTAAATCTTCGCTAAATTGTATGAAAATGCGATCGATGTTGCTCCAAGGGAGAGCCAAACTTTGGCTGGCTCCGTCGGGAATCGGATAGCCTGTTCCAGATGGATCGACGAAGTTGATGAACGAACTATTCCACGTCAGATTGCCGACTTTGACATCGACGATTTTAGGGGGAATGATGTCCTCCAGCAACGAGATTAGGTTTGGAAACGACCAAGCACCGCGTCCCATCGTCCCTGCAACGAGGATATTGTCGGTTGAATCATATTCCAAATCATAAACGATTGCGTTAGGGATGTTTTGACCAAGTTTTGTCCATACCCCAATTGCCGACACTTTTGAATAAAATACTCCGGAATTGGTACCGATCAAAATGGTCCCACCCGCTGCACCAGGAACAAACTCAATCGAATTAAAAACCGTCTGACTAATCGAGGCTATATTTCCCGTAACGTCGCTCCAAGTACTCCCCGCATTCGTCGATTGAAAGATTTGATTGGAGTCGATAACGAAAACATTTGACCAATTTCCGGAATCAACAGTCAAATCGACTACGGTGCCACCGCCGGCAGGCAAAATGGACGTCGCGGTAATCGGGCCTCCGGCTGTTGTTCGCAAAAAGACACGAGAATTTCTGCCAGCATAGATCAAGCTGACATTTGGCACTCCACCTTGAAACCCACCGTACACCATTGGCAATCCATTGAAAGTACCATTTGCACCGGGTGGCCCAAGATTGTTGAGAGTCGTTCCTTGATTGAACGATTCGTAAAGATTGGTAGCCCCCCCCACTAATATTCGAGTCGGATCGACCTTATTGAGCTGAACTGGCGTCACGAATTGGGGGTCCGAAATCGTTGCTAGGGCCACCGTGGATCCAATGCGGACGTTATTCGAGCCGTAAACCTCGCGTAGCCATCCTCCTAGGTTTTGGGAACTGCGGTAGCGGATTGATCGCCCAGACCCTGCCTGTGAGATATCGTCGATCGCAACGTCACCCCCATCTCCACTACCAGGATGATCCCAGGTAAGATTGTTTTGACTCAATTGATATAGAGTTCCGTTATCCTGCGCACCTGCGGCAATAACGTTGGAGATACTATCGTAGGCGATGTTATGAAGTTCAAAAACACTAAGGTCGCCAACGATCGCTACCCAAGTACCAGTATTTGTAGTTGGGTTCGGCAGACGAAACAAACCTCCGTCCGTTCCTAAAACAAGATTGCCGTTGGCATCAATGGCCATTTCACGAGTATCTACATGCGGAGTACCAAACGTTCCAGTCGCAATGTTGGTAATTTGACTTCCGAGTGAAGCGGATGCGTCGATGCGCGTCAAAAACTGCGATCCTGCCGCGCCGCCGACAAAGACTAAATTGGGATTGGTTGGATGCGCCACGATCGACATGTGGAGATCGCCTTGACCACCCGTGATCGGCAAGTTCAAAGCCGTGAAAGCTGCACCGTTCAGCGACCGAAAAATTCCAACGGTAGAACTATTGTTCGCAACGCTGGCATAAATCGCAACGACACCTGCATTATTATGGACAGCCACTTCAATTTTGTTGGTAGAGCTTCCGATGATCCCGATTCCGGCTGTGACATTCGTCCAGTTCAATCCGGTGTCAGTGCTTCTGAAAACGCCACCTGCAGCACCTGTCACCGCAGCATACAAAACATTGGAGCTTGCGGGATCGCCAACCAAATCACTAACATTTCCGGTTGGCAAACCATTGGTTCCCGAAATGGTTGTCCAAGCGGCACCGCCGTTCGCGCTTCGAAACAGCCCACTAACAGCCCCAAAACCCCATGTATTGTCCGATGCGGCAAGCAATGTCATTCCACGTGCTGCAACGCTTGTCAAATTCTGATTGGACAGGGCAGTAACCCCTAACTCTGTCCAGCTGTTGCCCCCATTAGTAGTATAAAGAACACCGCGACGTTCGTCACCCGTTGCACCAAACGAACTAAGCGTACCTGTTCCAGCGATCAACGTTTGACGACTCGCATCGGTCGGGTCAAACTCTAACGCACCAATCGAGAGTGAACGGAAATTGTCGATCAACGGAACCCAATGCGGTGATAGTGCATTCGCATTCGTAGACTTCCAAATTCCGCCATTGACGGCCCCAATGTACATTTCATCGGCATTCGTAGGATTAACCGCAATTGCTTGTACGGCTCCGTTAATTTGATTGTTCGGGGGAACATTTTCTTGCCCGTTGATGCCCGGAGATGGTCCTTGATCAACCCAAACTCCGAGGGAGGAGATCGAAATAGCATAGTCCTCGACTTCACCATTGACGGCTGGACCAGTAATGCCAAGACCGCTCGAAGCTCCCAGGCGGAATCGAGCGAAAGTCAAACCTAGCGATGCGCCAATCGGAATATTCAGCGGAAGCGAATTGATCCCTGCGGCTAAAACTAGATTGTCGAAAACTTTTTCACCTGAATCGCTCCAGTCGCCGTCGGCATTCCAGTCAATCCAAGCATTTAAAAAGCCGCCCGCGATCGAAGCCGTGACCGGGATGAATATCGATGTCCCCGTCGAAGCGCTCGTCGGAAAAGCGACTCCATCTTCATCGCTTCCGTCGGAGTCGGCAGACGGGCTGTGCACTCCGTCAAACTCCGTATCGATCGTGGCCCCCAGGAACAATGCACCCCGCGTATGTCGCGCGCCGTTTTCGGCCAGCGTCACCGGATAGGCAGTCGGTGCGTCGCCAAAATCGTCTGTCGGCGGACTATTGAGCGAGACGGTATCGATCCGCCAACCGCTGCCCGATACGAAACTATCGCTGCCGAGTCGCCATCGAAGAGAAACTTCTTCACCGAGTGCCGCTGTCGGTAAGTTAACATTGGTTGTTATATATCCTCCCGAACTACCGCTCCAGGCTTGCCGTCCCGCAAGTGGATTGGGAGTACCCGTGTTCAATGGCCCCGTGTATCCCCCCGAAATAAAACTCCCGCCTGCGGCCAAAATATCGCTAAAGGCTCCGCTGTTAATAGAAATCTCCAAAACGCCGCCATCCCAAGTGCTTTCGGTATCGTAAGCATTTCGAAAGGTGAGAATCGGGGTTGCAGCTGACAAGACAAAACTCGGCGAAGTCAATTGGCTGTCGCTAACCGACGGGAGATTGACCACAAATGCGTGGTTGGCTGGCGAGTCACTGTTGGCGCCAGCAACCGTTGTCCAAGGGTTGGTGCTAGTGGAGGTTTGTGTCCAATCCGCCGGAAGATTCGGTGCCGTAACTCCATCGAAATTCTCAAACACCGCCATCAGTCGGCGATCTTCGAGCCGTTCAAAAATTCCGAGTCTCGGCCAAACTCGGTGGGAGCGACTGATTCGAGAACGACGCTTCTGCATGACCTGGGAGTATTTCATGGTCCACCTATCGCACTACTGAATTTAGAATTGTGGTAAGCCATCAGCTTATCCTTTGATATCGCTCGCAAGCCGGACGCTCACGCCACGCGATACGGCCAATCGTTGACATTAAGAACAACTCAACGAGGCTCGAAGCTTTCCTTGTCGTCGCGAAACAGCGTAGAAGGACGCAAGGGCCAAAAGCAACAAACTACTCGGCTCCGGAACTGCAATTGTTAAACTGCCCGCCGTAAAACCCGTTACTGCAATCGCACCTGCATTGTTGTCGTTCAAATTGAAGAAGGGATGTGTCCCAGAAACGGCAATGGAGAACGTCGAGCCCGCGACTGCCGTCGGTCCCACATTAAAACGCAAATCAAACAGCTTTGACTCGATGCCATTAGTGAGCAGCGGAAAAGGCGGAGCAACCGTGGTCGCATCCGACACGATGAAGTCGACAAGGTTTCGACTGTCGGCTGTCGAGGTAAGGGTACTCCCAGTGGTGAAGATCGTGTTGGTCGCTCCAAGATAGGTAATGCCCGTCGGTAGGGCTGTTGGTCCGACGGCCCCAAAATTAACCGGCATGTCGTAACCGCCGATCAGCACATTTGCGTTGGGTAAAGCGAAGACTCCTACAAGGACGTTCCCCGCTGCCGGCTGTGGAGAAACAATCTCCACTCGAAGAACAATTGCGGCTTCAATTGTGTCCGCTAACGCAAGCAACGCAATCGCTGCACCTAAAACAAGTCGCATCATCATTGTTGAAATCCCATGTTGAGCACTAGAAACGACTCGACAACAACCGAACCTTGAAGTCCAGCCACGTAGTATGAACTTAGGAATCTATCAAGTCCAAACCAGATTACAAGCATTAACCGACCCAAAAAATCAAAAAAGACAAACAATCACCCTCGGATCTATCGTCTCACTCCGATGAATTGGTTCTCAAGGCGATTTCCACTTTCGCGTGTAGAATCCAAAAAATCGACTGTCTCTTCCGAATCCAGTCTCGAAAATACGCGAACATTATTCATGAATTTAAACACTATCCCCACCGCAGCTTATCCGCTAGTATGAAAAAGTATCCCTGAGATAATCGCAAGAGTTTTACCCAAATAGGCGCTAGACGAGCAAATTTTCTACTCGCCTCGCTGGATTGAACAAAAGTCTGCCAATCAATTTTTAATCTACCTTTGGTTATGTTGTAACGGCAGGAAGTAGCGATTCCAACTTGCTTGCTCCAACTTCAACGTTTGCCCAACTATGAACCGTAGTGGTACGAAGAGAGGTTTAGACTTCGAGTCTCTTGAGGAGCGTCGTCTACTGGCTGTCTTGACGGAGATATACGAACCCTGCGAATTGGACTACGTTTCGGAAAGCAAGGCATCCGCGATCAAGGATTCGTTCTTGCCGGGTGGCCCACTCGATGCTCCAACGATCGTTGACATCAAAGTCGGATCGGCAGCGTGGACCATTCCGTTTCTGGAGCATATCGACAGTCCTGCGCGAATCGGATTTCCGATGAACAAGTTACCGAATCAACTGAACAGCTTGCCTTGGACCAAAGTCGATCAAGTCTTCATTCAGTTTAGCAAAGACGTCGGTGCGTCCTTCGACAAAACTGATGTCAAAGTCACCGGCGTTCAGACACTTGACTACACATCACAACTGACCGTCAGTTACGACGCTAGCCGCTTTTTGGCCACGCTAAAATTCTCGAACCCACTTGGCTTAGAGAAGCTTCGGATCGTGATCTTTGACACCGTAACTGATGCAGCAGGTAATCGGCTCGATGGGGAATGGGTCAATGGAGGTACACAGTCGATGTCTGGAAACGGAACTGCGGGAGGAAATTTTGACTACCGAATCAACGTTCTTCCCGGTGATGTGTCAGGCAATGGTATCGTGCTTGGCAATGACGTAACGCTGGACGTCCTTGCACGCAGTAAGTCAACGCTCGATGGAGCAAGTTTCAATCCGCTAGCCGACCTGGACGGTTCGGGAAACTGCGTCCAAGCGGACGTTGATTCTGTTGTGGCTCGCCGTTTGACTTTGTTACCGACGATGGAACCGCCAGCCAACATCAATTCTTCGCTCGCCCTGTCTTCGAATGAAGCGAGCAGCGATGAGGGGCATTTGGCTTTGGGACTAGCTTCAACATCTATTTCAACCATCGAAGTCGTTTTACCTGTCGAGACGAGCGATAGCGTACCGGAAATCGTGTCTGAAACGCTTACCGCGCCAGATACAACGCTCACTCCTATCGATAGCGATCTTCTCATAGAAGCAGTCGTGGATTTACCGACTTTTAATTCACCTCACGCTGCATCCGCTACTGAGCTATCCGGCTCAGCCCTAACTGAGCTGGCTGTATACCTACCGGCGCAGGCAGCACTCATCGGAGCGGAGCTCTCCGCATCGACTTCGCCGATAGTGAGCCCGGCCCCGTTAGTTCAGGAACTGCTAAACGACGAATCGCTAACCGACTCAATTGAACGAAAACGGCAGCGAGGCACGGAGTTGGGAAGAGTCGCAACCAGCTTGGCTCGTCAGCGGACTTAGGCGAGCGGCAGAAACAAACATACCAAGTGGCATGGGCGTCCCGCCCATGTTTTGACGGGCGAGACGCCCGTGCCACGAGATGGCTATGGTAGTATTTCAACTGCCTCTCGCCTTAGGACTCGTCCGAAATTAACTTACCGCACTTAAGAATAAAGGGTGGCGCGCTCTTCGTACCTCAGAGGGGGGCCAGTAATTCGGATGTTCGTTTTTTCATTGGTTCTGTCGTATGTTCACTTGGATGCGACATCACGGTAGAAGATGCGACATCACGTTGGAATTGGCCTAAATTTGCTTATCAGATCTTGTTTCACTTTATCCCTAACGGTTCGCCAGTCGACGCCAAGTTTTTGCGAGGCGAGGTCGTACCGTCCCAATTGTACATAGACCAGGGAAGCGTAATGTTCCGAAACCTCGTCTAAAGTCATTTCACCGGCCAACATGGATCGCACGAATTCGTCGGTACCTCGCATGGAATGGAAGGGAATTGCATCCGGTCTCTGAAATGGAACGCGACTCGACGGTGTGTAAGATTTGCGAATCAACACATTGCGAACACACTGCTCCAGTTCACGAATGTTGCCGGGCCAATCATAACTGCTCCCGAAATGTTGCTCGACCCACTTCACGGCCTCCGATGCAAGGGAATCGGCTTCAACGGGCAACTCTACCAAAAGCCGTCTCGCTATGAATCGCGTTAGCTCAAGAAGGTCCTCGGGGCGATCCATGAGTTGCTCTTGCAAAGTCGGTGTTCGAACCATGTCGGCGCAAAGGCGAAGTGACTAAGCCATTCGCAGCCATCGTGTAGGGTTCGTTACGAGTCCGGATATGGGTTCCCTTGAAGATTTTGAAGATGAAAAATCGGTTTAATTGGAAGGATTTGAAATATAGTGATCGGGATGCAAAATAGATGGTTAGCCCATGTCAGCCACGCTCGATGCGTGATTCAAACGCGATTGCGAAGATGGACTTGAAGCGAACCCGAGCGAACTTGCAAGTCCTTTAAAGTTAGTTGACTTAGCTCATTCACGTCGCTCTCGGGCACTCCAATCAACCCTTCTAATGTTCGAATCAGTTTGATCTCGCCCTCTATCTTGCCCTCTATCTTGCCCTCTATCTTCGCGTCGATTAGGTTGGACTCTTGGTCGCGGATCGCTTTTTCTCTTGAATCGTACATCGCTTTCTCCTCCGTTATCTCTTGTATAGCAAATAACTCATTCGTCGCTTGTAAAAATGCCAAGTCCGGAAGTAGCTCTCGCAATTCTTCTACCGTGTGTTCTCCCGAATTCTTGATCCAGTAACTCCACTGTTCTAGCGGGCTAGAACCTCGCGCCGTTTCCACCCTGCCATTGTACTTCGAAAGCTCCACCGTGTGAATCTCGATCGAGTCCTCGATAGTTCTGCCACTGGTTCGTTCCACTAGCCGAAAATGATGGTGGAGCCGATACGCGACAGAGAGCAGAAATGACAGTTGGCTCAACGTGGCAGTCCAGTTGGCGACGCTGGGTGGGTTTTGAAGTGGAGTTGGCGTGACTTGGCTGCAAAAACGTTGAGGCACCACCGACTGCGTCCATCAATCGTGGCAGAAAGATGGATGGCCCCCTGTCACCCCGATGGCCCCAAACTCTTACTTGGGAACGCCAGCCCCAGTCAATAGTCGCATATCGGAGTACTTTATGAATCGAAAACGAATCACAGCCAGCCGGGTAGGATGGATAGTGCTATGTGTATTTGCACTGCTCATTGGCATCTTGAGTTGGAACTACTTGCGGTTTTCGTCACGGCAAGAGAAGCCCGGGGCGATAGCCGAACTGAATCTGGTCGTCGATCCTATCCTTGAAAGGTTTAAAGAGGCCATCCAGATTGTGACGGTCTCGACCCCTATGTCCAGGATCGCGAATGATTCTGAGTTGTATCGGTTTCGCGATTACATCCAAACGTTGTTTCCGAATTTGCATACTTCTCCGTTTGTTCGCAGAACAGGAAAGGACTTCGGTGACGACCGGAACCCAAGCATGCTCTTTCAGTGGCCAGGACAGGAGCCCGAACTCGGTGCAATACTATTGATGTCGCACTTTGATGTTGTGCCTGTTGAGGCAAGTTCACTTTCCAAATGGACGCATCCGCCATTCAGCGGTCATATGGATGACGAATTTATTTGGGGGAGAGGCACGTTGGATTGCAAACATGGTGTAATGGCGATCCTGGAAGCAATCAGCCTTCTTTCCGCCCAGGGTTTTCAGCCCAAGCGAACAATATATGTCGCTTCAGGACACGATGAAGAGCTTGGCGGTGCTGATGGCAACCTGAAGATAGCTGCGTGGTTTCGTAGTCACCGAATACGCTTGCATACCATCATCGACGAGGGAGGATGCGTATTCACGGAATTCCCCGGTTTAGGGAGCCCAGCAGCCTTGGTCGGTGTTGCCGAGAAGGGTTTTCTCACGGTCGAAATTACAGCAAACGTCAACGCGGACAAAGTCGGACATTCCTCGATGCCACCACGAGAAACAGCGGTGAGTATTCTCTCAAGTGCGATCCATCGAGTGCAGTTATCGCCATTCGCAGCTCGTATCGACGGCGGACTTCGAGACACACTCAACTTCCTGGGGCCCGAAATGCCGTTTGACAAGAAAATGGCAATGTCCAACATGTGGCTGTTTGGTCCACTTGTGAAACGCACTTTGAGTGCCAAGCCGAGTGGCGACGCTCTGCTTCGTACAACCATTGCCCCTACGATGATCGAAGGGGGAGTAGCGGAGAACGTCCTTCCAGCACAAGCAACCGCGAAGCTCAATCTAAGACTGCTATCAGGCGACAGCATCAAAAGCTCGCTCGATTATCTGTGCAGATCAATCAATGACCCTCGCGTCTCCCTGAAGCCTCTTAACAAGCCGAGGGAAGCGTCCCCGGTATCGGACATCGGCTCGGAACCATTTAGAATTCTCCAAACGACAATTCACCAAGTTTTACCAGACGTATTCGTGGCTCCGTTTGTTCTTGTGGGCAGTACCGACACGGTCCACTATACCGACCTGTGCGAGCACATCTTTCGGTTCATTCCCACGAGATTGTCAGAACGCGACACCCAGCGTTTTCACGGTATCGATGAGCGAATCGCAAAAAAAGACTATTTGGAAATCGTAAGTTTTTTTCATCAATATATTATCAACGCTTCAATGAAGTGACTCAGCCATCCACAGCCATCGAGTAGAGTTCGTTACGAGTCCGGATGTGGAAAAAGTCTTAGCCGAACAATCTTGGTCTCCGAACGACGCAGGTCGTTGGGGCAGGGCCTTGCAGGCCATTAGTTTAATGAGCCGCAACGCGTTAGCGTCCGGTTCTCCACCGCAAACCGTGGGCTAACGCTGGGCTGTTAAAAATCGGTATTGACAGGGGGTTTTGGTTGCGCAATTTTTGTTCCAAATTTTAGTAGCCACAAAGCATAACAATCCACAGGAAAAGCCTGTGGTATTTTCCGAATTCCGCAGCCGTGTGCTGCGGTTCGGTCAGGTTTTTCGGCTAAATAGGCGACGCTGGACGCTTGCCGGCATGTAGCCTGAAAGCATAACCAATCCGCAGGTCGAGCCTGCGGTTTTTTATTGGCTCTTTTCGCAACGAATTCGAGTTCTTCGGTGGATTCTTGTCGCAATTCGTGTTAACAATTAGATATGTTCTTATGGAAAAGCCCAACAGACCCCGCCAGAGATTGCCAAATGCTGAGATCCCCAGCACAACAAGACCTCCGATTTTCTGACGGTTTCTCACGGCGCAGTTTGCTTAATATAGGATGTTTGGCGGCGCTTGGGACTGCTGGCGGCTGGACTCTGCCGGCTTTGCTGAAAGCCGAAAGTTTGGCCGGGATAAAGAATAATCCCAAGTCGGTCATCATGATCTATCTGGTCGGTGGTCCGCCGCATCAGGATATGTTCGATCTGAAACCACACGCCCCAAGAGAATTCGCCGGTCCCTGGAAACCGATTGCAACCAATGTTCCGGGCATGGATATCTGCGAAGCCTTCCCGCGACTCGCACAATTGGGGGACAAACTAACGATCATCCGGTCGCTCGTAGGCAATCAAGCGGGTCATGATGCGGTACAAGTCTTCAACGGACACCACCCAAAGAAACCCAAGCCTTCTGGCGGGTGGCCGCAGTTCGGTTCGATGGTCTCCAGGGTCCTAGGGGCTAATACGCCAACGACACTACCATTCGTCAGCCTGTGTTACCAATGCACACACGGTCCTTATAACGAGCCGGGCCCCGGTTTTCTCGGAGCATCACATGATGCGTTTCGACCCTTGGGGCCAACGAAGCAGGACATGGTGCTAAACGGTATCTCGCTAGATCGGTTGGGCGATCGGGTATCACTCCTGCGAAGTCTTGACCAATTGAAACGGGACATTGACACGACCATGAGCATGTCCGCTATGGACACTTTCACGGAGCAGGCAGTGGGACTCCTCAGCTCATCGCGACTTGCAGAAGCTCTTGATCTTTCAAAAGAAGATCCCAAAGTTGTTGAACGCTATGGCACGGGTGATCCAACTATTTTCATGGATAGCAATGGAGCACCGCGTGTGCCACAGAGCCTATTGGTAGCTCGCCGCCTGATAGAAGCAGGAGTTCGGGTGGTCACGCTGAATTACAGCAAATGGGACTGGCACGGTGGCATGAAAGCTGAGGGGCGTGCCAACAACTCAATCTTTGTGCGGGAACAGGAAGAATTCCCTGTTTTCGACCGATGCGTGAGCGCGCTGGTGGAGGATCTCCATCAACGTGGTTTGTCCGATGATTGTGCGGTGATTGTCTGGGGAGAATTTGGACGAACTCCGAAGATTAGCAACATTGTAGGTCGCGATCATTGGCCGCAGGTTAACTGCGCTTTGATGGCTGGCGGACGAATGAGGCACGGTCAGGTAATTGGAGCAACAGATCGTATCGCGGGTGAAGTGACCTCAAGGCCAGTCACATATGGTGAAGTCTATGCAACACTGTTTCACCACTTGGGAATCAACGTCGATCAGACAACCATCACCGATCTTAATGGTCGACCGCAATATTTTGTCGAAGATGACGGAAAAGTCCTGCGGGAACTGGTATGAGTCTTTCCTAAATCAGAGTAGAAAGATTGTCTTCAATCGTTCATCGATCATCGTTTCATCTGGCGGCTTAACCGACATCTGGCGGCTTAACCGATTGCTGCGAGCAGGCAGGTTGCAGGCTCCTTCTGCTCAACGCCACGAGATGCCAAGGGCAGAAGCGGTTTTCTCGCGACAGCCGAAAGGACGGAAGAATGCGAAAAAAGAATTGCTTTGCGAAGTGCAGACTTTCCAGTCATAAGCATTTTTTCGTCTCTTTTTTTTTCGGCGACTCAAAGAGCCTTGAAACGAGGGCCAGAAGCCTCCAGATTCATCAAGTAAGAAACGGAGCACAGGCCAGCGAACTTCAAGGTGGCCCTTATGCTCTCTACGTTCGCTGGAGCCCGCCCTCTCACACAGCAGAGGAATCTCGTCAAATCCAAAAACGGCAGTTGGACGAATTGAGAACGCAATTAAAAAACGGCGAAGGAAACGTAACTGAAGAATCGCTTAGGATCCTTGAACTAAATGCCGAGAAACGACGAGTATTCATGAATTACGGCCTTGGTCCTATCAGCGCCAAGGACCGGTAACGCCAGTCCAAGCCGCCAGTGTGGTAAATCCGCTCGAGGCACTTTGCACTGGCGCCTGCCATGTGCTATCGGTTGACTCGAATATTTCGCGTTGGTCACCAGCTGTCGGTGGTGAAGAGAGTTCGCATCTATGATACTATTCATTGCGACAAAGCTTGCTCGAAAGTGAAACGCACGCAGTGCCGAGTAAATTTTGTCGTGTCCCTTGATTTCATGTTTCCTTCACTTCGGAATTTCCAGCAGACATTACCATGCCAATCGAGACGAACGTTATCTCCCGCCGCGATTTCACCAATGTCCTGGCGATCGCTGGCCTATCTGCGACGCTTCCAGTGAGGCCTGGCAATGCATCCAATGCAAAAGAACCGTTGAAGCTAGGTATCGACAACTTTGCTGTACGCGCGATGAAATGGAATGACCGACAGCTCGTCGATTATGCCGCCAAGTTGAACGTCGATGTCGTATTCATTACGGATTTCCTTGCCTTTACAAGTCTCGATGATCGCCACTTGCAGGACATTCGAAAGATTGCTGCCGATAAGGGAGTCGAGATACTTTTAGGGAATTGGAGTATCTGCCCAACATCGGTTCGATTCAAAAAGGATTGGGGGACAGCCGAGGAACATCTGCAATTGGGCATTCGCGCGGCCAAGGCATTGGGATCTCCTATTTTTCGCGTCATCCTAGGAGCCAGTGGCGACCGTTTGACCGTCGGCGGCATTGACGCTCGTATCGACGACACACTGAGAGTCCTGAAAGCTTGTCGAGGCCTCGCAATTGATTCTGGCATCAAGATCGCTGTCGAAAATCATGCAGGTGACATGCATTCGCTAGAATTGGTACGGTTGATCGAAGAAGCTGGCAAGGATTGGGTCGGCGCCAACTTGGATTCAGGTAATGCAGCGTCCACACTTGAGGATCCGCTTGTCTCGCTTGAAAACCTGGGGCCTTACACCATCTCGACCAGCCTACGAGACGTAGCATTTTGGGAAAGCACCAATGGTGTCACGATGCAATGGACGGCAATGGGGGACGGCATGATCAATTGGAAAGAGTACTTCACTCGCTTTGCACAATTTTGCCCGAACGTCTCGGTAAACATCGAAACGATTTCAGGGTCCAATCGTGAATTACCTGTCCATCAACAAGAGTTTTGGAAAGCGTGGCCAAAGGGAAAACCAAAAGGCTATGATGCATTTATCGCGTTGGCAAAAAAAGGAATGCCACGACTCGCTTTTCAGCACCCAGACGGCAGCAATCGAGAAGAATCGGAACAAGAATACCAGCGAACGCATCTCGAACGTAGCATTCAGTATTGCAAGAGCATCGGCCTCGGGCGAAAAACGTAGAAAAACGTAATCGGCTCGATAACACGTTTGAAAGTCACTCACTAAGAAAACCGTAATAGCGTCCCATCCAATAGGCATGCAAAAAATCCGCGGCGCCTGTTTCGGATTCGGACCACAGTTTGAGTTCCTGCCAAGTCTCGGCGTCCTCGCTGAGATAGGTACCACCCGGGCCACCCGCTACGATGCCCCAAGGAGTAACAAAAACAGACTTTGCCAACGGAATACGCCAGCCCTTCATTGCCAGACTCGAAGTCTTTCCCGCATCAACACTTCTGAGTAACTGGTCCTCTCCATTGATCATGAGTGACAAGCTGGATCCGGCAGAAGTCCAGTCGCTGAACCTCATTGCGGGAAAAGGCGGCGCGTCTCCGTCTGGGGCCACGCGCCAACTCAGCCCGCCATCGCGTGATACAAGGACGCCCTGGTTCGTCTGAGCCCATAAGACAAATGTGCGAGTTGCCGAAGCGACTATGTTGCTCACACTGGCTCCCATCATAGACGAAGAGGCGTTTTGCCAGTTTGCGCCACGATCAAAGGTTGTCCATGCACGTCCCGAGGAATCGCTGAACCATGCAACTTGGAGGTCGTCGGCGGAAAACTGGCTTGATGTCACATGTGGCTTAAGGTACCCGTCGAGCTGATACGGGTTGCCCTTCCACGCGTATTCGTTGTCATGAGGACGAAGATGGATAGGAACTGGCTTAGTGGATTGTGCAGGACGTCCTTTCTCAACAAACGGATTCAATTCGACATCCTTCCTAAGTGATCCCATAACGGGTCGAAAGACGCGATCCAACTTATAATTCCGTAATGTTTCGATGCCAAGTTTCAGCCCCTCTTCAGCGTGTGGAACCGTCGATTTTGTCGCTTGAGCCGATCGCAACTCGTCCGGAGTCGAATACTTGGGAAGTAGTGACAAAGTTGTAAATGCGAATAGCGCATTCCCTTCGGTCCAGTTGTTCTCCCACAAACTATTGACCCAGGATCGATAGAATTTGAGCAACTCGTCATCCCGTTCGTAACGAATGAGATTGTACAAAGCCTCGTAAGACTGTCCCTCGGGACTGTGATCGAACCGAGCTAGCCGTTCAAGCGTCACTGGCCGGTTGTAAAACTCGGGCTCAGGATTGTCGCGAAATCTCGCGATTACCTTGTTGTAGAAGTCCAGATAGTGCTGTTTCCCTGTGACATGATGCGCGATCAGCAAGTCCGGTAACAACATCATTTGAACTCGCAACGGGAATTTGCCGACTTCAATCGCCCCCATACGATTGCCACGAGTCCCATAGTACTTCTTGTAATACTCATCATGCTTGGGATCGGGGTCGACTCCAACATGTCCCCACATCGTTGGTTCGCCATCGACATCAATGATACGGCAGTGATTTTCTAGTAAGTGCGTCATGAGGAGATCGACCTCGCATTCGATCAACCGCTTCTGCTCGTCGTCGGCGGCGAGATCAAAAAAAATTGCGTAGCCGTACAATACTGCGTTCAAGTTATCGACACTGACGTCACCGTACCACCGATAGTCCGCGTAAGTTCCTTGTCCTTGATGCCACTCAAGCGAATTACTTCCATCTCGCTCCCAACCTTGGACTGGTCCATGCCCCTTGACATAGCCGCGAGCCAGAAGCCCGGGCTTGCCTGTGACTTCTCGCAAGATTCGCAAAGCGTTGAGGATTTCGCCACCGTGTTTCCGAACCGCCGGATCGCGTGTGACCGCATACCAGTAGCCGACTCCGCCGAGATATCGCCCGGTCCAAACACCGGCATGAATTACGTTGCCAGACGTATCGACGGTGTGGTCGATCTTGACTCCGCGAGGAGCTGTTGGCGTAATCGAAACGTAAAGGCCATCGAGCCAGTGCTTTTCGAGAAGGTTTTCGTAAAGGTAAGCTGCTTTTTCAGCAAGTGGGCTAGAGTCGGTGACGTCATCTTTGGTATCGGCGGCACAACTTCCACCAAATAGTAGACCAAATGAAACGGCATAGAAAAAACGCTTGGCAGATCGCATTAGATCATCTCCATTTTGATGCTATCGGTAGAAACTTGGTTTTTGCGGTACGATTTTCAGCTTCTTATAATTAAATCCACTGTCAAGCGGCTTATACTCGCCGACAATTTCCATGTTAGATTTGGGGTCGATTTCGTTTTCCATGTGCATGCACCAATAGGCCGCATTCACCATCAATCGACGTAGTCCAGCACTCTGAAAATCATGCGCACTTCCCATAGTGACATGAAAGACTCTCGCAGTCTTTCCCAAGTTCCCGGTCCAAGTCTTAACCCAAGCCACTGGCAACGCGATTAAATTAGGATTGATCGGATCGTCATGATTTCGACCCATTAGCGGTTGGCCTTCAACGAGTGGTGTACAGTCTTCCGGTAACCTGCCCCCTTCTTTGTAAGTGCGATAGACATCTGAATTGCCCCAAATATCGGTCACACCCGACAAAACGGGATGATTCTTATTTTGCTCGACTATGATTCCGCGAGTCGAATCTTGTTGCCAGCGGCCATGATGACTCCTAAAGGAACCGCCCAACACATCCTCACCAATATCAACCTTCTTTCCATCCTTCTTGTAGTCGAAGCCGATAAAGCCGTGATTCGCCGTGCGTATGCCGATAATCGGTTTTCCAGAGTCCAAGTATCGATAGATATGTTCGAGTTGATCCGTTGGCAACGTAACCAATCGGCTAAAGAGAATTACCAAATCACACTTTTCGAGGTATTCCAAACCGGGGATCGAGTGCGTTACAGTCTTGTCCTCCCAGCGAATCTTTTTCGTGGGATCGACTTCGTTGTTCTCGTTCTGGCTGAACAATACCGTGCAATGAAAACCATGATGCATGGCTAGGTTTTTTGCTAACATCGGCATCGAATACTCACTTCGATATTCTTGATCAGCCGCGACTAGGACAACGTGCTTCCCTTTTCCAGGTCCTTGCTCGCCAGAATAAGTAAGCCAAAGCGGGCTTTCAGGCACAGGATGATCGGATGCATGAGTCCAAACTTCAGTGAGTGTCGCAAGTATCAAGGACAGTCCGACAACTAGCCACACGCTTGAGCGACGCAATTTTCGCTGCAACAACGGAATGCAATTCGATGAGATTGAATTCATAAACGTTTCCTTGAGACGCGGCTCGGAGACTCAACTGTTTTGGGGAAGGTTAGTGGCCGAAGTGTAGCATAGGCATCTTGCCTGTGACATTCAGTTTTGAATTCTCAGGCTAGAAGCCTAAGCTACGTTCTGCGTAATGGACTTTAGAAATACAGCCTAGTCCTGGTGCCCATTTGAAGGGAGGCATAGTTACAATTCAGTGGCAAGGAACTTCGAACCGCGTAGCCCCTCTCTTTTTCGAGACATACCAATGCCACAACGATTATGCTCAGCGATTCTCTTATTCAGCCTGTTTTTCCCACGGTCGGTGTCCGCTGACGAGCCATTTGGGCAAAGTGTGAAATTCAATCGCGCCGCCGTCAATTCAATTACGATTTCTTCAGGTGATGGCAAACTGGCTGTGTATGGACTTGAACAACAAAATGGAAACGGACTAGGTAAGCACGAGCAACTTTTGTTGACTCATCATCGGCGCGACGTATTAGGAAGTGCATCCGGTGTGCTACCAAACGGCATGTCCATTGTCGCTCCTGAAGCGGAACGCGTTTGGTTGGAAAAGCCAGCGGAATTCTGGAACGCATTCACCAAGAGCCGCTTTCATGACTACGGTTGCTTTACCACGAAGATCGTTGCACAGCCAGTCGATGTTCAACGTTGGGTGAAAGAGGCAGATACGATCCAATGGCGCGGACTCAAGTTTGAAGTCGTCGATACGCCTGGGTACACTCCTGGGTCAATCTCGTATCTGGCCACAATCGATGGAAAGAAGCTTGCCTTCACCGGCGATCTCATTTTTGGCGAAGGACAACTGCTAGACCTGTATAGTTTCCAAGAGGCCATTCCGGAAGCGTCAATACGTGGCTACCACGGGTACGCTGGCCGCTTGGCGCAGTTGGTCACCAGTTTGCGAAAGGTCGCCGTGCTCAAACCCGACATTATTGTCCCCGCGCGCGGTCCGCTGATCGAAAATCCGCAAGCAGCGATCGACAAACTGATCGGTCGAGTCCAGGCGCTGTACAGCAACTATTTGTCCACGAACGCCTTGCACTGGTATTTCAAAGAAGAACGCATGCGGCAGTGTGGCGAACGCGTTCTTGGCAAAGGAGCTCAAATTGAATTGATGCCTTACTCGCACCATGAGAAAGCCCCTGACTGGGTCTTTGAAAACGCAACGAGCCGAATGTTGATTTCCGATGAGGGGCACGGATTCCTGCTAGACTGTGGCTATCAACGCGTGATCGATGCCGTGCAGAAGATGATTGATTCGGGTTTGGTCAAGAAGGTAGAAGGAATCTTCGTGACGCACTACCACGACGACCACACAGATATGGTGCAGGAGGCGTCCGAGCGATTTCAGTGCCCGGTTTACGCTACGCAAGAATACGTCGATATCTTGCAAAATCCAGCTGCCTACCATATGCCAGCCATGACCGCCACTCCGATCAAGAACATCACGAGCTTAAAAAGTGGCCATGTGATGAAGTGGCATGAGTTTGAACTGACTTTCCACAGTTTTCCAGGCCAAGCGTTCTACCACGGCGCCTTGCTCGTTCGCAAAGGAAACGAACGGCCTATTTTCTTCGTAGGCGACTCGTTCGCTCCCTCCGGAATCGATGATTACTGCTTGCAGAATCGGAATCTGGTTCATGATGATGGAGGTTACAATCTTTGCTTCAAAAGACTTCGCGACGTCCAACAGCCGCATTGGTTGGTAAACGAACACATTCCATACGTGTTTCAATTTACAGATGCGGAGCTAACCTATTTGGAAAGCCGTTATCGAGAGCGTACCAAGATTCTCAAGGAACTATTTCCCTGGGATGCGCCCAATTATGGTGTAGATGAGCAATGGGCGGTGTTCTATCCATATGGAGCCACGGTCGGTGCGAGCCGAGTGGTCGATTTGGGAATTCACATCACAAATCATTCACCAATGGGCCGGGACTTTTCCGTCACGCCAAAACTGCCGAATGGCATGAAACTGGTGAGTTCTCAAGCTAAAGTGCACCTGGAACCCGGCCAGCTTGGTAAAGTGCAAATGAGTATCAATGTCGGAACGGTTACCGGCAATCAACTAATAACAGCAGACGTCAGTTCCGAAGGGATGGAGTTCCGCGATTGGATCGAAGCCCTCATAACAGTCGAGTAGGTATCCAATGCTGAAAGCGTACTTAAAATGCGTCTGGGTGATCTGCATGGGCATCGCTTCGAACATTTCAGCGTTGGCTCACCCCATTTCTTTGAGTTCAACAATCGTCGATGTGCATGCCAATCGGATTGAAGTCGAGATAGAGATCATGTTGGAAGACCTTGTGCTCTTTCATCGATTGACTGCGAACGGAGAGTTGAAGTACGAGGCGGCTGATTTGAAAAGTGCTGCTCAAAAGCATCGGCAATTCGTGCTCGACTACTTTACTATCCTTGACGCTGACGGCCAACGACTGACTGGCCAGATGCAGAACACGGATCTCGAACAGATAGACGCCAATGGCGTTGCCCAAACGGACTTGATGCGGCGTTCGGTCCGCTACGAAATGGTCTATGAGATGAAAGAGCAACGGCCACTCTTTTTGACATTCATGCAGAAATTCGGTGGCGACTCGGCTGTACTTCCAGCCCTAATGGACTTGCATGTGTTACAGGATAGTGTATTCGCTGAGAAGTCGACGCAGATCGTTCACGGTCGACCGCATACCGTCCAACTCGACTGGAAGGAAAAGCCGGATGGCGAGAGGATGACTTTTGCTCTTCTTCGAGCGAAATACGCTGAACAGTTACGGGATCGACTGGGGATTTCTAGTTACACCGCTCTCTTTTCGTTCCTTTACATTACTCGATTTGAGGTGCGACATGAGATCCTAATTCCGCTTCTGACACTAGAGAAATGGATGCCAATTGCACGTAAGCACCCTGACTTTCTGGAAATTGAGGAACAAGTAGCTGCACGCGAGTCGATCGAAACATTTTTTAAGGAACGTAGCTTCGTCACAATTAACCAGCAACTGGTCGAAGCCAAACTGAGCCGACTCAATTTCTTTGGGCTTGATATCAACGACTTCGCTTTGAACGCGGAGCCTCGACGTGTCAGTATTCACCAAGCTCGTGTGGGTGTAATATTGACCTTTCCGGCCATCGGAACGCCTGAGAACGTATCGGTCAAATGGAATACGTTTAACGAATATGCTCCTTATGTACAGTCGGTAGTACTGATTGGAAACGAAACACCAAGAGAGCATCGATTCGAATCACTGGTGACAACATACGACTGGTCCGGAGATTTGAAAGGACCAAAGGTCGAGTCAGTGCGGGTCGAATCTGCTCAATTGAGCCAACAGCATCGATTGGATATTCTTCAGCAAGTGCTTGCCAATATCTATCGCGCGTTCGATTTTCGCAGCGATGAAGAAGTTTACGATGTGCTTGCCTCTAGCGTAGATGGCAAGTTATTGCGAGAAATCTATCTGCTTATCAAACGTACCTTGTTGATGGCTGAACAAGGAGGAGCCGTCTCCCATGTGACTGCAGTCGAAATGATTTCCGCCACTCCATTCACAAAGGGGACCGGTACAACATTCGACACGATTTGGCGAGTGACAGGGGTAACCGAGCATTGGGGGCACTTGCACCAGCGAGTTAGTGAGTACCGGGCTCTGCTGACACTTGGTCGGCACGAAGGCAATTGGAAACTTGAAAAGTTTCAGCTTCTTGACGAGAAACGTATCCAATTCGACACAAGCATCCGCGGCTATGATTCGAGTAAGTGATCTGGAATTTAACTACGGATCGTCGGACTTTCGATTGCGAATTCCCGAGCTGTCGATAGATCAAGGCGAGAAAGTTGCCATTGTCGGCCCGAGTGGCTTAGGCAAGTCAACGTTGTTGATGTTGCTCGCTGGCATCATCTCACCTACATGTGGCAGAATTCGCATGGGTGAAGTACAGCTCGAATGTCTTTCCGATGCTGCACGTCGCCGTTTTCGCACATCGAAGATCGGCTTGGTGTTTCAAGAACTCGAACTGATCGAGTATCTTTCAGTTCGTGAGAATATTTTGCTTCCGTTTCTATTTAGTCGTTCCTCAAGGAAAATGGCGGAAGTACAAGCGTCTGCGGAAGCGCTTGCTGAAGCGACCGGCCTGACAAGCAAATTTTCGAGGCGACCAAAGCAGCTTTCGCAAGGTGAACGACAGCGAGTAGCCATATGCCGTGCGATGATCACCAAACCCGAATACTTGCTAGTGGACGAACCGACCGGAAGTCTCGACCCTCGCACTGCAAGCGAAGTGATTGATATGTTGTTTCGCCAGGCCAGAGCAAGCGACACAACAATGCTCTTGGTCACTCACGATTATAGCCAGCTTGATCGTTTTGATCGCATAATCAATCTGGTCGATCTGCAAATTACCGATACGGCTCGAGAGGTACATTGAATGGCGGGAACCTTGCGACTCGCCTGGTGTTACGTTGCTTACTTCAGAGCGCGTACCGCTATTTTGATCGCGGCCATCACGCTAACCGTTTTCTTGCCGCTAGCGACACGATGGACGATTGAGAGATTTGAGCATCGTGCGCTTGAACGTGCATCTTCGACACCGCTGGTCGTGGGTGTTAAGAGCAGCCGCTTTGGCTTGGCGATGCATGCTCTGTACTTTCGCGGCGAATCTCCTCAACCATTGCCGCAAGCACAACAAAACCGTATCGAGGAGACCAAGCTCGCTACAACAATACCTCTTCTGATTCGCTTTCGCGCTCAAGGCTTTGCAATCGTAGGAACAACTGAAGTCTATCTCAGTTTCCGTGGCTTGTCGATCGAGCGAGGCGAGCCCTTACAGCGTCTGGGCGACTGCTTATTGGGACAAACTGTCGCTAACCGCCTTGGGCTTGTTCCCGGCGATAGACTACTCTCGGAACCAGAAAACATGTTCGATCTGTCCGGACCGTCGCCGTTGAACATGCGAGTGACAGGGATTCTTAAGCATACAGGCTCACCCGACGACGAAATCGTTCTGTGCGATTTGAAAGCGACATGGATTATGCAAGGCATCGGCCACGGTCACACGGTAAAGTCGAATACAACCGACACGCCCGATGTGAACGCGGAGTCAGATTCCCATGGGCACAACTCCAAAAGTGAAAACCTGGCTCAGCACGCGGAAGTGACTGACGAGAATTTGCAAACGTTTCACTTTCACGGCCAACCGGAAACCTTTCCGTTGACAGCCATCATTGCGATTCCAGACTCCGAAAAGTCCGAATCGATTCTTATCGGCAAATATCTTTCGCCAGACGAACCCTATCAGATTATCCGTCCGGTCGAGGTCGTGGACGAGCTGATGCAAATGATCGGTCAAGTTCGCCGACTGTTCGATTGGATCGCCCTGCTGTTGGCGGCTGCCACGTTCCTGTTGGTCGGCTTGGTCGTCATGTTGTCCATTCGTTTGCGGGCGGGGGAAATTCGCACCTTGACCATGTTAGGATGCAGTCGAGTTACTATTGCGGGCATCGTATTTACTGAGCTATCGATAGTCATAGCCTTTAGTCTCGCCTTGGCAGTTTCTCTAGCAATCGCCGCTTCGTATGGCTCCGACATGCTGTTGACAAGACTGACCTAGCCCTTGCATGACAGCCGATTTGGTTGACGGAAGGGAGTAGAAGGGCTAGACTTGTTTCGGTGGTTTGCGGACTTTAACGGCGCAGTCGCGAACCGGGATATGCCGATTGGGAACAAGTGATTCATGGGGTTGGTTTTCGCAGACATTCGGTTGACTAATTGCGACCATTTGGCGTTGGTTAGACGTAAGCTACTCGATGTATCACAAGTGCGTTCGATGCTAGTCCATGCCAACGTCGACAGCGGGTCATATATGCTGTGCCTGAACGAGCAAGTCGCTACGCAATTGGATTTACCGGTCCTAGGCAAACAGTCGGTTCAGATGGCCGAAGGCGCTATTCGGGAACTGGACGTGGTCGGCCCCGTCGAGTTACGCTTTGAGAATCGATACACCAGTTGCAACGCCTTGGTTCTACCAGGAGAAAATCAGGTCTTGTTGGGTGCCATACCCATGGAAGATATGGACGTCGTGATTCTTCCGCGCGAACAGAAAATGGTTGTAAACCCAGATCACCCAATGATGGCTTCCAAGCCAATTCGATAAGCATGGATTCTCACTATTTAGACCGGCACAAGAGCGTTTCCCGTCGCGAATTTGTGACGGTATCGGCCAGTGCAGTGCTCTTGAGCCAACTTTCTGAGTCGGAGACTGTGCATGCCGAACAACAAGAAGATACTGGCGCGGCGACTCAATCCGCTATGCGTCGCGATCAAGGGCAAATGGAGATCTGGGATTTGCATGGACACTTGGCCGGCGCGTCTGGTCAAACTCCTGAAGAACGAGCTGAATCGCTCGTTAAACACGCCGATCGGATGGGCATCGCTCGGTTGTGCATCTACATGGGAATGACTTTATCAAACGATCCTAGCCCAGAGTATTTTCGAAAAGCAAACGATGAAGTGTTGCTCGCGCTCAAACGGTATCCTGATCGCACTTTAGGTTTTGTATACTTGAATCCAAAGTACGTACCAGAAAGCCTCCGCGAACTCGATCGATGCGTTCGCGATGGGCCCATGGTAGGCGTAAAACTTTGGGTTGCAAAGCACTGCGACGCACCGGAACTGGACCCTATCATCCGTATGGCGGCGAAACTAAAGGCGGTGATCTTTCAACACACTTGGATGAAAATAACTGGCAATTTGCCGGGTGAGTCTACTCCTTTAGATCTTGCAACGCTCGCAGTTCGGCATCCAGAGGCCCAACTCATTTGCGGGCACACTGGCGGTGACTGGGAGCTAGGGATTCGCGCGATCAAGGCTCATGCCAACATATTCGCCGATCTGGCTGGTGGTGACCCCGCTGCGGGCATCACCGAGATGGCTGTGCGAGAACTAGGAGTTGAGCGAATTATCTACGGCAGCGACGTACCGGGCCGCAGTTTCGCGTCGCAATTGGCAAAAGTACATGGGTCGGAATTGCCCGTCGAGGCCAAGCGGCTAATCTTTTCGGGCAATTTGAAACGCCTTCTCGGCCCGATTCTCAAAGAAAAAGGAGTGAGTTTGTGAACGAACGTATAGTCGACGTGAATGTCAATCTTTCGCGTTGGCCAACGCGGCGAATACGAGAAGACGAGACGTCAAAGCTCGTGGCTAAGTTAATTGCTCATGGTGTCGTCGAAGCATGGGCAGGCAGTTTCGATGGATTGTTGCACAAAGACATCGCCGCCGTCAACGCTCGTCTAGTCAAGGAATGCAGCGATCAACAAGGAATTCGTTTGGTTCCCTTCGGATCGATCAATCCAAAGCTGACTGGCTGGGAAGAAGACCTCGCAGTTTGTGCGGAAGTTCACCGAATGCCCGGTATCCGTTTGAATCCGAACTACCACGGATACAAGCTTGATGATCCCGTGTTCGCGCGGCTACTCGAATTGGCGACAAGTCTGCGTTTGATTGTGACCATGGCGATGATCATGGAGGACGAACGCATGATGCATCCTCTGCTCCGCGTACCACCGGTTGATCCGTCGCCGTTGATCGAAATCGTTTCGCACATCCCAGTATTGCGACTTGTTTTGCTCAACGCCATGCCCGTCCGCAATTTTAGAGGCGAGACGATGAAAAAAGTAATGGAGGCAGGTGATGTGTATGTCGAAATCGCAATGCTCGAAGGAATGGGCGGCGTAAACAAGTTGCTGAAAGAAGTTTCCGTGGATCGCGTCCTTTTTGGATCGAATGCGCCCTTGTTCTATTTCGAGTCAGCATCGCTCAAACTTCAAGAATCCTCGCTCGATGATTCGAAACTTCGATCGATCCGATCCGCAAACGCGAGGCGCTTGTTACCTGTTTCATAGTTTTTAACCACCGTTCGGCAAGTCCATTTGTCGTTTAACAAATTGCCCAAGTAAAGGAACCGCGAAGACGTATTTGCCGTGTCGATTTTTATAGACCAGTCCGGCATCGCTAAGCTTGATAAACATCTGGCTTATTTGACTCGGACTGATTCGTTTTTTCAGAATCTTCGCCGACATTTCAGACACTTCTTGAACCGTGAATTCACCATCACAATTCTCAAGCGAGGCAACTACCCACAGTAATTCTCGTTGTCGGTCGGTTGCTCTAGACCATCGCCCCATAAAAAAATCCGAATCCAATTTTCTGGCAGCTTCCGCAACGGGAACACCTTTTCCGTTTTGTAAATATGCGTCAAATAACTCACGGCAAATGAACTGAATAAAGTAAGGGTATCCGCCGGAAGCAGATACAATCGCATCGATTCCAGCGTCCGAAAAATGTACCGGGCATTTCGAGTGACTGATGGGCTTTCGGATTGCATCACGTGAGTCTTGATCTTTGAGCCTATCCAGAGTCAATACATGAAACATCCGCTCGGAAAAAGTGCGAGAATCCACTAGCTTCGGAAAGAGCGTCGGTAGCCCGACTAGGCACAACATGAATCGAATACCCTTCTTTTGTATCGATTGAAAAACATCGAGCATCGTCGAAAGAGGATATTGCTCCTTGGCCGCGTGATCGGACATATTTTGCGCCTCATCGTAAGCGAATACGACTCCTCTAAAACCACTACCATCAACAGCCTGCCATACCAACTCCAGTACTGCTTTGATCTTGTCTGACGAAAGCCCTGGAGTTCCATTGAAAATTGCGGTAAGTGTTTCGTAATTTAGTGTAATATCTTCCTCATTTGGTCTGCTCGGCAGGAACCCGATCGAGCCGGGCAGTTCCCGTTTTCCAACTACGATTGACGAAGTGACCAGCGCAAGGTCTGACATCATTCGTGTCGCAATGTTAGTCTCGCTAAGGCTCGCTGCCTCTGACAGGTCGGTCCCGACCCAAAGCCATTTCTCGCGAATCGCGATCGGCTTGAGCGTTTCTAAGAGGACCGTCTTCCCGACGCCTCTCAACCCAGATAGGATCAAATTCTCAAAAAGCGTATCTTGTCCGAGCAGTCGTGAAAATTCGGTCTTTTCGTGCTCGCGGCCAGCGAGGTACGTCGGCATATGGCCCGCACCGGGTCGGTAGGGATTGATGAATTTATTTGCTGTCGCCATATTTACCACAACTGATAGTGAATTATAAATTTATACACATGACTAAATTTATCAGTATGTATCCTGGTTGCAAAGAGGATTTCAATTGACTTCATCGGATTTTTGGTTCGAATCTTGATGACCACTACAGTTGCCACTTAAACTACACACATAGACGCTGTTGAAAGGATCGAATGAATCGAATTCTTGTTTTGTTTTTTGCTTGGTCATCAGTGATGTGTTCAATGGCACAACTCTATGCTGGAGTGCAAGTGCCTCGTCGACCGAATGCAGTGGCACCACAGAATAAACCGGCGCTGCAACGTCAACTACTTGATTTGCCACCGCTCGGGCTCGCTACTGGTTCGACAGATGAATCGATCCTTGGACGCCTAAGAATGCTCGCTGGAGTGGATGAAAGTCTTGGCGCGATACTACAACAGCTAGAGCTGTTAGGCGAACTCCATCGCACGCTTGTCGTCGTAACAGGCGATCATGGTAATTTTTACGGTGAGCATGGATTGAGTGTCGAACTTCGTCTCGCATATGAGGAAGCAATCCGCATCCCGTTGCTGATGCGACTACCTAGTGTGATCATGGCACGTAGCGAGCCGAAAGAGATGGCACTTACGATCGATCTGGCACCGTCGATCCTCGAAATCGCGGGTGCGGCGCCATTGCCGGCGGCACAGGGGAGATCGCTAGTGCCGGTTCTGAAGGGCAAATCGATCGATTGGCGAAGCGAGTTTCTCGTCGAACATTTCAGCGACAAGGTATTTCCTCGCATGTTTGACATGGGCTATCAATCTCTTCGAAACGAGCGATGGAAACTTATTCACTATACGGATCTTCGCGACATGGACGAACTCTACGATCTTTAAAGCGACCCATATGAAATGAAGAATTTGATTGGCGATTCGCGCTCATATGAAATACTCGAATCGCTCCGTGTCCGCCTCAAAAAGCTTGTGGTGAAAAACTGACTAATTTCTCGACAACAAAACAAGGATCGGCCCTCTTGGTCTTGTGCCTTGAGAAGCCGAGAGAGTGAAATGAATTCTACCTATCGCTTTATGCTCGAGAGACTATTCGATGTTCAAGAAGTACAATTGAAGTATCGTCCAGTCGACCACTCCCTTTGGTAAAATCGTTGGATGCACTGAAGAGACGTTCGAGTGTATCTTCGAGGCTCAGTGTGGCGCACTCGGATAATGCTTTTATGATTCCGTCTTTTCCAAAGTGATTGGTTTCATCATCTTCAGGAAAGGCTTCGTCTAAGCCGTCGGTATAGAGTAGCAGTCGACAATTTTCTGGCAATATATTTGTGTATGACTCGTACTCAGAGTCTTCGTCTATAGCCAAAGGCAGACCGCCAGCTTCTTCGCCAGCTAGTGCTTCTATGGTGCCGGTAGAAAGATCCTGTAGCAAAGGCGGTTGATGCCCGGCGGCAGACCAATGCAACGTGCGTGTGTCCGGCTCAAGGACGGCGTACAGCAAGGTAATAAATCCACCCTTTCGGTTGACGATGGATTGTTCGCAAAGTCCTTTGTTGATCTCGGTTACAAAATGGGCCGTATCGGTGTATTCTTGACGACACATGATGCGCACTAGTGTGTGCATCGACATAATCGACATACAGGCCGCCATTCCATGTCCAGTAGCGTCCGCAACCAGGAGTACGATTTTGTTGTCCGCGATTGGATAGATATCGTAATAGTCACCGCCAGCCATCGGGACCGGATGCCCGCCCGCTACGCGAAGGTGCGCTTGTTCAAATCGTGCACAAATATTGTACCCTTTGGGTGAGGCGATGTTCCTCGGGAGCACAGACTCTTGAATTTTGCGAACCGACTCAACTTCGTCTCGAATCTTTTGGTCCAATTCTTTTTCTCTCGCTGTTCGCACCGCGTCTAGCGTGCTTTTCATGACCGCCTGCATCAGGAACATATAATCGGCACGCGCATCGCGAGTGAGGTAGGCGCTCATACCACTGGCCATGAATCGCACGACGCGAAAAACATCAGAAAGGGAACAAGCCCCGACGATAGGTGATTCGGGGTACCGCTGGTGAACAAGTGAAAATAATTCGAACGCGGATTCTGCATCTGGCAATTCGATCGTCATCAGAACAATATCAAATGGACGTCCTGACTCAATCGCCGAACGGAATTCCGCTGGCGATGTGGTCATCGTTACTTCGTTTTCGTCAACGTCCAGGTAAGTTGAGATTAGTTCGGCCTCCGCCTCGTTGTCCCATGCTGCCAAAATCCTCATCAATTACCTTTCAACATTTTTCCAAGTCGCTTCCGGTCGCTTTCCTTTGGAGTTGACCGGATAATGTTCCAAAACAATAGCCGAGCGTTGGAAGGAGTGCAAGTCGCGAAGCAGGCAAATGGCTCTTCCTGGCTTCGTGCCACGAAAAGCCGCAATGAACCGGCTACTTCAGAAGCAGCATAGCGACGTTGACGTAAATGAGAATACCGAGTATATCGCTGAGGCCTGCTACGAATGGGTTGCTCATCATGGCTGGGTCCAGGCCTAATCGCTGGAAGATCAATGGCAACATGCTCCCCATGCACGTTCCGCATATCACAACGAATAGAACCGTAATCGGTATGACCATCGCATCATAGAGCGTTGGCGCAAGAAACATCGCGCAGAAAAATCCAATCAAACCCATAAAGCTTCCCAGGACTACGCCCATGATGGCTTCACGCCGAAGGACCGTTGCCCAGTCTCGGCCAAACACATCCTTGGTCGTTAAAGCCGTAATGACCAACGTAGATGATTGACTACCTGAGTTGCCTCCGCTACTGATAATCAGCGGTATGAACAAGACCAGCCATTCGAATCGTTCCAATTCCAACTGATAGCTTTTTAACAAAAATGCTGTCGTCAACGCGGCAAAGAACAATATGGTCAGCCATATACCCCGTTTCCAGGAAAGTGTCGTCAGCGGAGTTCGCATATAGGAGTCCTTCAAGGGCTCCACGGCTGCGATACGCTGAACGTCCTCTGTCGCTTCTGCTCGAACCACGTCGATCACGTCGTCGTGCGTAATAATTCCTAGCATGTGGCGTTGATCATCGACGACCGGGATCGCGAGCAGATTGTAAAATGCTACTTTCTGTGCGACTTGTTCCTGGTCGTCTTGGACGTTAGCGGTTACCAAGTCCGTCTTCATTAAGTCAACAAGTTTTGTTTCTGGCCGACCGATCGCCGAAACGAGCGCTCGCGTACTAACAACTCCACGCAAATGGTTGGTGTCATCAGTCACATATATGTAATAGATCATCTCTAACCGCTCGGCCTGTCGACTAAGTTGATCTAAGGCTTGCCGCAATGTTAGCGATTCGGATAAGCAGGCTGCCTCGGTCGTCATCATGGCCCCCGCCGTTCCCTCGGCGAAGGTCTGAAGTCGACGAATGTCGCGGCGATCCGTGGCCGGCACCAAGGCTAAGATTTGATCGACTCGCTCCGTTGCTACCTCATGTAGCAGATCGACAGCATCGTCGGCAGGTAAGTGCGTGACCAGCACCGCTACTTGTTTTTCGTCTTGCGTTGCGAGCAATTCGACTTGCCGGTCCCACTCGAAGTATCGGAAAATCTCGGCTTGCAAACCTGGGTCGGCATGTTGAAGCACCTCCCAGGTTTCGGAACTGTCCAGCCCCTCCATGAATTCAGCTGTACGAGCAGGATGTAATGCTACGCAAAACTCGCGCAGTTCCTCCGAAAGCTTGTCCGTAAGCATTTCTCGAAGTTCAGGAAGGAACAGGGTATTAATCATGACGATTCAGTGGTGTCGGATTGGATGAGGACTGAGTCAATCCAAAACGGGGGGCTGGGGCGCGAGGAAAAGCCCCCCAGGGAAGGAGCTTTATTATGATCAAAGCTCCGAATTGTGATAGAGGAACATCGCGAAGCGAAAATCGTATCAACCGTCCGGGCTGTCAATCAGTTCCTTCAGTCGTTCTCTTAATTGTGCGGAAAAACGATCCATGAACAGCCCCGGCATGGCGACCGGAACACCTCGTGAAAGCTGGCGAACTCAACAAACCGCAACTCGGCTGGACCGCTGATGAACCACCTGATTATTCAGGCATCAGCCGCGATCATTCCGGGCACGTCGGCGACATCACGGCCGATCAGATGATCAAACACTTTGACATCCTCGTTGACGAATTGGTGCGGCGACTACATACCGGCGAGAAACCATCGTTCTTTTTGCGAAAGTGTTTGTATCTTGAGTGGTACAGTAACCTCAACCGTCGAGTCGTGATCCAGAGCACACGATTGGATGTCGAGCGGATCGGCCAGCGTGCCTTTGAGTTGACGGAAGTCGAGTGTCATGAACAGGCTCGTCAAAACGCCGAAGAGATGTACCAGGATAAAGTCGCCCGAGGCTAATGGCCTTCTTGTTAGCCAGATTTCTTGCTTAATCATCAAGCATCCGTCATCTGGCCGCCATCTGGCCCCTCACGGTTTTGTGCAATTAGAAGCCAAGATGGACCGGCAAATATCCGCTACGGGCTCCTCAGTTGCTTCGTTCCAAAGGAAATAATCACCGAATCGAAAAAAATCTGGTCTTTACAGAATTTAATGTCATGTTCCACGGCCCGAAAGCGATTAACTTAAAGAGAAAGTCCTTTTTGCGCAGAAAAGCGAGCTGATTCCCTCCCATAAAACCCGCCATGGCATCAAAGACATCTTCCTCGCATAAATTCTTCAAGCCGATACCTCTGTTCGATCGTCGGGCTCGCCATCGAGCGAATCGACTCTCGGCATCGCACCGACGGCGATTTATGTTTGAGCTATTGGAAGATCGACGGATGCTTGCCATATGGTCCGGCGATATTCCCAACGGAACTGTATGGACCAACACCGAAGTCCAGCAGATTATCGGCGATGCACGTGTGCCGGTTGGTGCGACTCTCACCATCCAACCGGGCACTATAGTCAAGTTCAACGAGTTTGCAGGAATCGATTTGCTGGTCGAAGGGCGACTCCTTGCAAATGGAACAACTGCCCAACCGATTGTGTTTACTTCGTTTCGTGATGACACGGGCTTGGATGGAGTCTTAGGTACTGGAGACGATCAGGATTCCAATGGGAACGGACCATCCGATGGAAATAATGGCGATTGGAATGCAGTGCAGTTTCTAGCCGGCGGTACAGGGTCAGTGTTAGACCATGTCCAGGTCCGCTATGGCGGTTCGGGAGCATTGGCCGCACTAGTAGCATCGGTGCCGATGGCATTAACGAACAGTCTTGTAAGAAACTCGTCCACTTCAGGCGTCCGAATTCAGACTAGCAGTCCGACGTTGACGACGAACACGTTTCAAAACAACTCCGTTGCAGCGATCAGCATGGATCTTGCGTCGAACCCCGCGATCAGCGGAGTCATGCTCACAAACAATGTGACTAACGCGTTGATCCTCGACAGTGGCACGCTGGTCGGGAACGGATTCTGGAACGACCCGGGCATCGTATATCGATTGACGGGGGATGTGACAGTACCGATAGGAAGCACGTTGACCGTAGGAGCAGGGCAGATCGTAAAATTCCGAACCTTTGCAGGCGATGACTTGTTGGTAGATGGAACACTGAATGCAGACGGTACGCCAACGCAACCCAT
>JAYTVL010000669.1:0-9847 GCA_043744075.1 Pirellula sp.
CGACGCAAATCGCAGGGACTCGTCGCCTCGTCCACTACTATCAGACCCTAAATCTTAGCTGTCACAATGCACTAGTTTTTTTTCCCATGTCAAACCTGCGGGATATTTTTTCCGTAGCTGAATTCCCCGTTTTCCTGAATTCTCACGAACTCAGCTGATTTTCAGTTAAGCTTTGAAAGCAATTATCGGGGCGTTAACTCACGCTAAGTTACTCTTTGCAGCGAGTCCTTTCGCTTTGCCTTCACTTAGGTTTCACCAAGCAAATTGCTGGCAATTCTCCGGATAACTGTCAGAGGACAGTTTGTACAGGTAGCAGTTTTGACCTAGCCACAACAACAACAAAAAGAGAGAATTCTCCTTGTCGGTCTGCCGTCTCGTTCTTGTTGCAAAGTCTCCACCCTGGGACCCGTCGGAATTACTATCTAGGAATTGCCGTACGCAAGTTGCGGGTTGCGCAGCAAGCCTCTCTAAGTGTCATCTTCCAGGTAAATCATGCAAAAGACTCTTGTGCTCCTTAAACCCGATTGCGTTGAACGTCGTTTGATCGGTGAAATCATCCGTCGATTCGAAAACAAAGGCCTAAACATTGTCGCCATGAAAATGCTTCGAGTCACGCCGGCCCTTTCTAAGCAGCATTACGCAGAACATGTAAGCAAGTCATTTTATCCAAACCTAGAATCGTTTATCACTTCTTCTCCGATTGTCGCGATGGCAATTGAAGGACTCGAAGCTATTCGCGTCATTCGAGATATGCTCGGTGCAACGAACGGACTCAAAGCCGCACCCGGAACAATTCGCGGTGATTTTTCTAGTTCGCGTCAGATGAACTTGGTGCATGCCTCCGATAGCGAAGAGTCTGCAACTCGCGAATTGGCTCTCTACTTCCAGCCGAGTGAACTCTGCGAATACTCACCGACCCTTGTTGGCAGCTTACGGGCGAGCGACGAAACCTAAACCGAAGCTGAGTGCTTACTCGCAACGGCCATACCTTTACAACTGAAATTCCAAATGCGTCGCAACGACATTCGAAACATCGTCATCATCGCTCACGTTGACCACGGCAAGACAACCATGGTGGACTGCTTGCTCAAGCAAAGTGGGCAATTCCGCGATTCGCAACTGCAAGGTAGCTGCATTCTCGATAGCAACGACTTGGAAAGAGAACGGGGTATTACGATTCTTTCTAAGAACATCGCTATCGAATACAAAGGGGTAAAAATCAATTTGATCGACACTCCAGGCCACGCGGATTTCGGTGGGGAAGTCGAACGAGTTGTGAGAATGGCCGACGGCGCTCTTGTTCTTATGGATGCTGCTGAAGGACCCATGCCTCAGACGCGATTCGTACTCTCGAAGGCGCTCGAAGCGGGGGTTAAACCTATTGTGGTCATCAACAAAATCGATCGTCCGGACGCACGTTGCGATGCCGTCGTCGAAGAAGCTTTAATGTTGCTTGTCGATCTCGGTGGCGAACACTACATGGATCACTTCGATGTTGTGTTTGCTTCTGGTCGAAACGGGTACGCTACCCATGATTGGAGATCGCACGGCGAAAGCATGACTCCGCTTTTGGATATGCTGTTAGAAAAAATCCCTGGACCGGAAGTTGAACCCAATGCTCCGCTCCAGCTTCTCGTAACCAACTTGGATTGGTCCGACTATGTAGGCCGAATTGCGATCGGTCGTATTCAGTCGGGCACGATTAAAAAAGGACAACTGATTGACTTGGCTAAAGACGAGGGGATCATCTCGCCCGCTCAAGTCGCAAATTTGCAAATGTTCGACAAACTTGGGCGAGTCGACATCGAACAAGCTACAGCTGGTGACATTGTCGCCGTAGTCGGTATCGGAAACATTGAAATCGGCGATACCATTTGCAATCGTGGTGAAGTTAATCCACTTCCAAGATTGCGAGTCGACGAGCCAACGCTAGAAATGATTTTCAGCATCAACACCTCTCCGCTAGCTGGGAAAGATGGAAAATACGTAACGACTCGCCAACTTAAGACGCGTTTGGAAAAAGAGTTAGAACGGAATGTTGCGTTGCGAGTACGACCTGTTGAGGGGAGCGAAGCCTTTGCGGTTTGCGGACGAGGCGTGCTCCACTTGTCGATCTTGATCGAGACCATGAGGCGTGAAGGTTTCGAGATGAGCGTCAGTAAACCTCGCGTTGTCCTCAAGAATATTGATGGCGAATTACAAGAGCCTTACGAAGTATTGAACATCGAAGTTCCAACCGAAAAGATGGGACCTATCATGGAAATGGTCGGAAACCGACGCGGTATCCTTGAGGAACTCACCCCCCGAGGGGAATACACCCTGTTGCGATTTTCTATTCCAGCTCGTGGGTTGATTGGTGTTAGAACCAAAATGCTCAATGCCACGCAAGGCACTGCCATCATCCACCATCGCTTTTCTGGTTACAAGCCCGTCGAAGCCGAACTGCCTCATCGTCAAAATGGCGTATTGGTATCTATGGTTCCTGGAAAAGCCATTCCGTATACCCTATTTGCTTTACAAGATCGCGCCGAGCTTTTTGTCGGTCCTGGCGACGACGTATATGAAGGGATGATTGTCGGCGAGAACGCTCGCGACAACGACTTGGTTGTGAATCCTACCAAAGAAAAGAAACTTACTAACGTTCGGGCTGCGGGCAGCGACGAAAACATCATCCTCAAGCCGCATCGCCAGTTGTTTTTGGAAGCGGCTTTGGAGTATATCGAAGACGATGAATTGGTCGAGGTCACTCCAAACGTCATTCGAATGCGCAAAATCTACTTGCGAGAAAATGAACGGCGTCGCCAAACCAAATCGCTCGGTGAACTGGCCGTCAGTTAGTTAAGGACCGTTCGCCCGTAGCTGGACTCGCAAGAGTTCAGTGCCAGGTCTTGATTTGAATGGCCGGGGTGGTCTCAGTCTGGATACCCGCGACGGAACACGGCCTGTTTGGATGCACAAGCTTCATGAAAGAAGCTTTCGAGGAATAGTATCCGCCTAAAGGTCGGATACTGTATACTGTTACTAGGTTGCATTCTCGGCTTCGTTTGTTTTTCCCTGATCGGCAAACAACTGCGGGCTATGCCCGACCCGCTCTGGGCGGCCGTCTGGTGGCAAATCTCGTTCGGCGTTGGCTTAGCGATGATTCTAACTGTCATCGTTGTCGTGACTCGCTCTCAGAACTCTTCGCTTGCCGAGATTGGTTGGCAGAAACCAACCTCGTGGAAGGCTATCATAAGTGGCGTAATTCTCGGTGGGCTGTATGTAACTGGCGTCTATGCTGGCATTCTCAACGACCCATCGATGCGAAACGTAAACCCGTTCGCATTAAACTGGGTTCGCTTTTTCCTTATTCCGCTGGGCGTATTCATGGCGGTCTCGGAAGAGATGTTGATGAGGGGCTACTTCATGACGCAACTATCAAATGCCAGGGTGCATCCTTGGGCGCAGGTTGTCATGTCTGGGGCGTGCTCTGCAATCTACCATTCTTTTCACAATCTGACATGGATCGGATTCATTCCATCTTTCGTCCTTTTCTCACTGCACGCATTTCTTTACGTTGCCGCGAAACGGAGTCTTACTCCGTCCGTTATCGCCCACAGTATGTACCACGTCCTGTGTGCGCCGTACTTGCTCATGTTTGCGATGGCTCAAATGCCAGCATAAAAAGGCTGTCAACCGGAGCCGCCCGGCATGCAGCTTTTAAAGGCGATCAATTGGCTGCGAATGGAATACTTTTCACGCAAGCTTATGCTGAGTGCTGCATGTGCGCGCCGTCCCTTTGTACCTTGTTGGCCGGCCTCCATACTGGGCATGCTCTGGTTCGAACCAAGTCCCCCGCCCATTCAAATCAAGATCTGGCACTTAATAGTCCATAGATGCGTTCATCTAGAAGCGAATTGGCAATCCAACGGCATCCTTCAAAACATCCTTGCTTAGTGTGCTCGTTGGGTACTGATACTACGTAAGCTCCGGCTGAGACCCCTGCTTTGGTCCCTGTTGGGCTATCTTCCAAAACCAGCATGTTTTCTATATTTACTGAAAATTTTTTTGCAGCAGCCAAATAGATCTCTGGGTTTGGCTTTCCTTTGGATACGTCCTCTGCGGTTATTACGAAATCGACCCTTTCCAACACTCCAGCGATCGTCAATGCTTTCCTAGCGAAACTCCGTGAGGAACTGGTCGCTACGCAGCGACGCAAACCTAGTTTGTCCAGGTGATCTAACAATTCAATCAGACCTCGCATGGTTGCCAATTGTGTCGGCAAAATGGTTTCGAAAATCTCGTCCGTTTCTTGCTGCAATTCCTCCCAAGTTTCCGACATCCCTTCTTCCTCTATTAGGACTCCTAACGCTTGCGGTGCCGGCAAACCTATCATCCTGTTGCGTACTTCGTCTCGGTACGTTTTGCCTCTTCTACCCATCAATAAGTGACCTACCTGCTCATATAGATCCTCTGTGTTCAACATCAAGCCGTCCATATCGAAGGCCACTGCTTTTATAGTCCTTGACCTTTCTTTGGTGGATAACTTGTCCAATTCGTTTCGAATATCGTCGTTCATCAAGTTCGTTACCTACATAGGCTTTTCGCCAGTTCACAAGTGCCTCGACTGTGAACTGACTTGCATACTATTTACTACTATTCAATAACCGTTTTTCCACAAATGGTTCACGTCGTTTTTTCTACGTTTGGCCTACGTTTTTTACCTTTTCTTTGCACTTGCTTACAAAAATTCGCCCTCTCTACAACTACAACAAATATATAGTTCTATTTAGTCTATTAGGACATCGTCCATCCATCGTTCAACGTAGCGTCTTTGGATACGATCACTATCCCGTCGCGAACATAACACGGTTCATACTTATCTGAGTCGTTTACAGCCATTCGGTTAACGACCTGGACGTGACGGCCAATACGGCAGTTTTTGTCGAGTATGCAGCCGTCCAAGAGGCTTCCCGAGCCTATTCCAATGGGAACTCCGCCTTTGGCTTTGATAGAATCCAGTTCTTGCTCGGTTTCCATGTAGTCAGCACCCATGACTATGCTGTTTCTAATAGTAACCCCCTCGCCGATAATGCAGCGAAGTCCAATGACGCTGTTTTCGATGGTCGTACCCTTGCCTATTCGGCAACCGTCAGCGAGCAAAGAAGAGGTTATATTTGCACCATCCAAGACCGACGGTGGCAAGAAACGAGCTCTAGAATAAACAGGATGATCGGCGGAAAACAAGTCGAAGGGAGGATTGTTTTTGGTTAGGGACAAGTTCGCATCGTAAAAAGCACGAATCGTACCAATGTCTTCCCAGTAGTCGTCGAATAAATGCACCTGTACTTTGCGAGTCCTAATGGCGGCAGGGAAAACCTCTTTACCGAAATCGTGGTACGAAGTCTTGTTAAGCACATCGAAAAGCAACTCCTTATTGAAAAAGTATAAACCCATGCTGGCCAAACAATCGCGACCCAAGGAAGTGATTCCGCGAGCATCGATCCAAGCGGGACTAGTAGAGACCATATTGATATCATCTTCGGTCTTAGGTTTTTCGAGAAAACCAGTAACTCGTCCAGTGTCATCGCAACGCATTACCCCCAAGGCGTGGGCTGCGGAACGATGAACCGGAATAGCAGCGATGGTAACATCAGCCTTGGAGTTGATATGGGTTTCGAGCATTTTAGAGTAGTCCATGTGGTACAGTTGGTCTCCACTCAAGATGAGGACATACTTGCAGTCGTTCTGGTCAAAGTAACGAAGGTTTTTGCGAACAGCGTCGGCGGTACCCTCAAACCATTCCGTTCCGCCCTCCATGGTTTGCTGAGCTGCTAACAGTTCAACGAAGCCGCCATTGAAATTATCGAAACGGTAGGTCTGGCGGATATGCTGATGAAGAGAAACGCTCAAAAACTGCGTAACGACGTATATGCGATTGATTCCGCTGTGAAGACAATTGCTAATAGGTATGTCGATGAGTCTATACTTACCGGCCAGCGGGACAGCTGGCTTGGCTCTAATTTTAGTGAGTGGGAAGAGTCGGGTACCGCGACCACCACCGAGGATCAAAGAAATAACTTGGCGCATATCATTGAGCATCAAAATCACGTAACCTATTCAGGAAAAAAAAAGAACTTCTAGAAAAAAACGAACGTGGTTATAACTGAACCTTTGAAAGGTAAGCCAACTCCCCTTTAGAATACTCTAAACAGCTTAATCAGGACAGTTTAGCGAAGAAGAACCAAGAGATGGAAGGAAACGAAATAAGGAAAACGTTGCAACTGGAAAAAGGGGTAGATATATTCCGAAGAGCTTTTCGACATTGGGCTTGCGGACAAACACACCACTAGCTTCAGAGCTTAAACGCGTCCTCTAGGGCTTGTTCACCATAGAGTGGCATGTAACGATAGTAGACCTCAAGCATCATGGTGGCCATGCAGGTAGTGTAGAGTCTTCCACCAGCATTGGTGCTATGTCCATCTTCCCAGAACCAGCTTCCAGCAGCATGACCCGTTGTGGTCTGAGTTGATAGGAGTTGGTCGCGCATACGGACATTCCAGCTTTCCCACTCCTTACCTCCAATCTGCTTCATCACTTGAGTAGCATAATAGTTATAATACGTTCCGGTTTTACTAGGTCCTGTTTTGCTGAACTTAGCCACAGCTGCTTGGATCGAAGGATGGTCTTTGGGAAAGCCCGAATACATTCTGCAAAGGACGGCACAAGCTGTTGTGCTGGGTTTGTATGTGGCCTGATTGTTTTTCGTGGAAAAGCTGTAGTGGTAGCTGGAACCCTCGTCGAAGGACATTTGATCTAAAAAGAAATTTGCTTTCCGTACTACGTCCAAATCTACTGCAAAGCCGCTCATCGCAGCACTTTTGAGGGCCATCATCTGCCAGCCGACAACGGATGTGTCGCCAAGTCCTTGTGGCGCATAATGCCAACCTCCAGTCGAGGGATTTTGAGCATAACCGAGGAAGTTAATCCCAGCTTGTGCGGCGTCGCGCAAAGCCGGGTCTTTGGTCATTCCGTAGGCTTCGCACATAACAATAGAAGCGATGCCGTGAGCATACATATCATCGAGGCCTTTTCCACCAGATCCCACATACCATGAACCTTGGCCTTTCTCGAACTTCATGTTCCTAATTAAAAAACTAAGGCCTTTAAACACGTTCTGCTTGTATTCGCCCTCTTTGTGTGTTTGGCCAGCCCCCAGGTAACACATCAAAGCAAGTCCTGAGGCTGCATTGAGACTTCCTCGACGCTCTCCAGCATGATCGCACTGTCCCTTGCAAACCAAACTGTGAGCCAAAGTCCAAGCGCCAGACTGCGGGTCTTGATGCAAAGCAAGCCACTTCAAAGCCATGGAAACCGCTTTCTCAGTATCGAGTGAGCCACCATACTTACTAAGCAAATCTCGCTTCGTTTCCTTCGATCGGCTATTTAGCGAGGCTCGCATGGCAACGTTGGCCTGTGCAGCCATACCACTTTTGGGAACAAGACTTTGTGTCAAGCTTGACATGCTAATGGGCGGCATGTTTGCCGCGACGACGTCGGAATAGCTCACATCCGCAACTGCCTCAGCCATCGCGGAATCCACCACAGGCGAATCAGAAGGCGATTCTGCACTGGTCTCGTTGAGCTCCGAGGTCATGGACTGCGCAATGGAAAATTCTTCAAGTTCGTCCGAATCGCTCGTAGACTCAGAAGAGACCAACATCATCCGAAGATCATTCGTGATCGGTTCGATGTTCCAAGCAGCTAAGATTAGTATGACCGCAACGTGAACCGCCGTGCTTATCAGCCAACTCGGAACTGTCGACCACAACCATCGGCGAAGTGCAAGCGGCTTCAGCGTAGCACTTAGCTCTATCGATTCCGAAGGCTCAAGAATTACTTTGTGCAGACTTTCGTCAGAAAGAATTTCAACAGCCGAAAAGTCGGGTAGTCCAACTTCTAGGCCACCTAATTCGTTGCTAAGGACTGACATGGAGAAAAGGATTCGTAATAGATGAGATTCACCGAATGGCGTATGCTTATACTAGCGAGCAAATGGAAAAAGTTGTACTCTCAAATCTTCGGAAAGGCGGTTTCTCCGCCGAAATACTGGCGTCGATCATAAGTCGGGCTGAACCGGACGCTAGCGCGTTGCAGCTGATTAGCCGAAGGGCGCTAGCCCACGGTTTGCGGCCCATGTTGTGATCGACGCCGAAATACTAGCCTGTAAGGGCTTGAGACTCGTATCCGCTTCTTAAAGTTTTGGCAAGGGAAGCGAGTTGTCTCATTCCGTCACAATACGCGGCGTATTCCATTCTTGGCCGTAAATCATCGGACATCGCACATCCACCAAGCACTAATGTTATCCCCTTTGGGAGTCTCCTTACAAAGTCTGCATATTCCAGGATAAACGACTCGGTTTCTTCTACATGCGAGATACTGAGCCAAAATACTTTTGGCATATGTTTCCGAGCGGCCGAAAGAAGGCTCGAAAACGGAATATTGGATCCCAGTCCTGCTGTCCTCCAACCTTGTTCACGAAAAACCATTTCTACTAGCTGACTTGGGAGTTGATATTGGTCACCACCGGGAGTTCCTCCCATCGCTAAAGGGGCCATGCCCGTCGGCTCAGGCAGTAGACGACGAAGTTCGAGGATCAAACTACGTGTAATCTCGCTTCCCCGCCTTTCCTGATAGATATCGATTTCCCCGGACTTCCACAATTTGCCAATCGAACGAAAAACTGGACAAACCAAATCGTCTGCCAAGGAAGCCATTCCACGGTGTGCTGAGTACCAGGAACTGATCATCCTCCGGCACTCCCCTTCAGATCCCTGCAACAAGGCTTGTTCAAATTGAGCCAAGATTACAGTAGGAGCTAGATTCTTGGCTGGAATTCGCTCCAATTGACTACCTAATTGTTCCATTCCGATCGCAACCGGGTCAACTACTCTCCGATTGGTAGTCTCCAAAAACTCTAGCAAATATTCGAGGGGGATTCTTCGATGACCGCCAAGTGTCCGGTCAGTGCGAATAACTCCCTGATCACACCAACGCTTGACCGAAGATTCACTGACTCGCAACGCGAAAGCGATTTGTTTAGGCGTGAAATTATCGTCCAAATTAACTCCCCAAAATGGCTATGCGCGGATGACAAGCAGTAAACATTCGCCGAAGGCGTGTCGGCGATGTGAGCGGCATAGCGCTAGCCGGCGGTGTCGTGCGAAAAACCGGCGGCTCAAACCTTCGGCGAATGTTTACGACAATCACTGGTATCTCTAGGTTATTTCAAAGGTGTCCAGCAAGCAAGTCCTTTAAGGAATTGGGTTTACGATAACGAAATGCCGAACCTGATCGCAGAAATCATATCTTGATCATTATAAGTTCAGAACAAGTTGAAAATTTAACAGCAAAGGTTCCCTGGCTCTTGATTGCCTTGGTCATCAACAGTGTCGGATTACGGCAAGGCAGTCAGGCGCACACTCCGCGTAGAAGGATCGGCAACGTCGATTCGCACCCGCAACATTGCGCCATTATCCAATTTTGGAAGTTTCGTTGCCCTTGCTCGTATCGCTCCATCACAGCCGGAAGAGCGAGCAGTTGGTTGGTCAACGATTGGGGTACCGAGAGCCCATTCGCAAAGAAACATGCTAAATCAAGTACATATCTGTCGGCCAGTCGATGCATAGGCGCCGTAGCGTGAGCATAGGTTGCGCCGATGGCAGAGTGCCATGGTGGCTTTTCACCGTTGAATACCGCAGATCCAAATGGCAGAGTGCTTAAACTCACAAATCCAGACTTGCTCAGCTATCCATTCCTCTTAATGAATGGATTGGTTCACTTCAGTTCAGTCCCAATGAGGCTGCCG
>JAYTVL010000670.1:0-2912 GCA_043744075.1 Pirellula sp.
AGTCTTCGTATCCTTGGTGAATTGGTTTTTTGCAATTCGCAACTTACCAAGGAGACGAGACTTATGACAAGATGAACGGTATTGTGTTTAACCCGCGCAAAGGCGGGCGGTTCGGGCCGTCAAAGCAAAGTCGAAGCTCTTTTTTGCCTGCAGTGTGCTTATTAGCACACTTAACGTGCGTTTGGCGCATTCTCAATCTGACTCAGATTCGACTAAGACTCGACTCAGACTCTACGAAGGCCTCAGAAACAAAAAAAGGGGAACGTTTTCTAGAAGTCGCAATTAAGTGGGATAATGGCATGCTTATTGCTAAAACAAGTTTGGTGAAGTTCTGTTCTGCGACAATGACATTGTCCTGCAAGGTAATCGTTTGAGATCGCGATTTCATTTTTCCCAGTGGCGGAGTTAGAAGGTTATGACTATTAAATTGACAGAAGAAGAAGCCATTCGTCATGTAATAAAAGAAGGTATCAGCGGTGATTTTTGTGATCTTGCCGAAGTCGTCAAGAAGCAGTTTGGACTTCTTGTCAGCACTGGGTTGATCGAAGACGTTTACCGAAAAATCCAGCGAGAGGGCTCAACAACGTCAACGGATATCGGCAAATCTTCTTTTCAGCATCAGCCGGATGAGCAGCTTGTGGCGAAAGTGCCAATCAATATTGGGCGCATTGACCTCGCCATTCGCGAAGAAATCCCCAAATCAGATGGTTCTCTCCTTCGAAGCGATGATCAGAAATCGAAAATGGGATCTACCGCAGGAAACAAGCAAGATAGTATTCTCGAATTCGTCAGAATGATGGGGGGGTTCGACGCAGCACGGGAAGCTATCACCGAGCTTGAAAGGTCATTGAAGCAACTCATGAAGTAGCTCCGCACTCTTCAAACCTATTTTATCACCTCGGCAAAGGACATGGGTTTGCAATCGATTATTTGGCCTCAACCGTTTTTTCGGGCTCTGGAAGATTGAGCCAGCTGCGCCACCGTTTTTCTTGCTCCTCTGTGGGCTTCGCCCTACGCACAATCTTCCAATTGGTTTCTGGTTCACTGGCTAGTTTGATCGATAGCTCCACGATCTTCCCCCTTCTTGCAACCAAACATTTACAAACGTTGTCTGGTCGATACGAACTTAGACGCTCCGCCCAAGTTTCCGCCGATACACGATAACCATCGAAACTAATTAACTCATCTCCCGCATTGAATCCTGCTTGGCTCGCCGGCGAATCGCGAGTCACTTTGTCCACCATCGCTTTGCCCTGTTGTGCCAGCAATTCCATTCCAACGAAAACATTTCCATAGACTGGCCGATCAGTCGGTGCATCCTTATCCGGTTCTCGCTTCTTCCACTCTAAGCCGTACCACTCCAACATCTTTGCATAGTCCATTTCTTGCGTCGTCTCCAAACTCTTGACTAGCCAATCATGGTACGACTCGCCACAAACCTCGGCGACAATTTTGGAAAAGTCTTCATTTGTATAGCCAGTTTCTCGATGTGCTTTCCAGAGCATCCGCATCACGTCATCTAGCGACTTGGCGCCATCGGATTTCTCGCGTATTTCCACGTCCAGCAACGCTCCGACTAGTGCTCCCTTCAGGTAATAACTGATTCGGCTGTTGTTTGCGTTCTCGTCAGGACGGTAGTATTTGATCCAAGCGTCGAAACTGCTGTCGGTTAAAGACTGGCCCAATCGACCCGGTGCGTTTTGGACGGCCGCGATGTTCTTTCCCAGTTTTTCCAAATACTCCTTTGGACTGCAAAGACCAGTTCGAATGACAAACAAATCGTCGTAATAACTGGTGATTCCCTCCGCAACCCAAAGCTCATGAAAGTACTGCTCATTGTTGTAATCGTATCGCTTGAGCTCTTTCGGACGAAGCCGCCGCACGTTCCAAGTATGAAAAAACTCATGTGAAACCAAGCCGAGCCAGTCCGCATACTTTGTCCTCTGCCGTTGCGACCACCGACCGGTCATCAACACGCAACTGTTATCGTGCTCAAGTCCTCCGCCAGTCTCTGTGGCCAAGTTCAAGAACCAATACTCCTTGTAGGGTGTGTCTTGCCAAAAAGATTGTTCGGCCTCAACAATCTTCGCTACATCTTTGGCTGCCGAAGCGGTATCCCAAAAGGTATCGTCTCCCAACGTTGCCAAGTGATGTTTGGCTCCGCCCACCTCAAAAGTCTGAATATCAATTGCACCCAACAGTATCGGGCTGTCTACCAATTCATCAAAATTAGCGGCCCTACGTGTCCACGGATCGCGAGCAACAACCACAGGGAGGCTTGTCGCAACCTTGGGCCAGTTCGGCAATGCGTCAATGCGTACAACGTGCGGCTGATCGAGCATGTCGGACCGGGTTAAGAACGTTGCGGCGCCCGTTAAGAATGCAAAGTCTCGCTCAACCCAATTGGTGCGGACGCTCATTTCACGACAATACAGCGAGTAACGCAACACCACTTCGTCGACACCTGCGCAGTCGACCTGCCAGTGATTCTTGTCTTTCTTCTTTAGGCCAAGAGCCGAATTGGTTTTTCCATCCGCCGCAGTGATTTGTTCTATCTGCCGAGCATATTCTCGAACGAGGTAACTGCCCGGCGTCCAAACCGGTATCATGAATTCTATTTCAGATTTACCATCCGTTGGTACCGAGACTTCAATATCGACTCGATGCGTATCGGCTTGTCGAAAAGAAAGTCGATACTGAACGATCGATAGATCTTGTTCAACTGCCATCAATGTCTCACCCTGGAAACCCATTCCAACGACCCAATCCAAAACCACCAGACCAATTGCTGTTCGTAAAAGCATGTTCAGTTTTCAGTTTTCAGTTTTCAGTGTTCAGTTTTCAGTGTTCAGTTTTCAGTGTTCAGTTTTCAGTGTTCAGTTTTCAGTGTTCAGTTTTCAGTGTTCAGTTTT
>JAYTVL010000671.1:0-37805 GCA_043744075.1 Pirellula sp.
ATCGATCACAACATGGGCCGCAAACCGTGGGCTAGCGCCCCTCGGCTAATCAGCCGCAACGCGCTAGCGTCCGGTTCAGCCCGACTTATGATCGACGCCATAAGAGGATGCCTGCCAAATGTTGTAGCGAATGTAGCAAGACTTCATTCGCAAACGAGTCAATGCTGGCACCCGCTTCCAAATCTAGCCGATTTTCTTGTTTCAAAGTGAACAGATATTTCAGAAAATTTGACGCTGCGAGAAAAAACTGCTAGCCTGTCCCATGACATTTCAGACTCTCTCCTAAAGACACGTTGCGTGCAACGGTCCAATTCATCGCCTGAATGGTCGATTTTAGCGCATACATCTACGGTCTTTCTTTCTGGTTTCTAAGCGAGGAAATAATGCGAATTTCGAATCGTCAACGACGTGCGTTTACTCTTGTGGAAATCGAACGGGACTTTGAACTGAAGTAGCGGGTTACGAATGCGGTTTCTTTGCACAGCGATCATTATTTGGTTGGCGAGTATGTTATCACTGTTCGCTGTTGAACCGCCACGAGTTCATGAACTTTCTCCCAAAATGCGTGAATTGTGCCTGACGGTTTTGCGTGAAGCGTTGACCGGACCTGAATTTTGGCCTGCGATGCATGCTGCAGAAGCACTCACCATCGCAGGCAGTGGAAATGAAGTTGTTCCGTTGCTCGAAGCCAGACTATTGACCGATGACGATCCTCAGCATCGATGCGGTTTGGCAAGGGAGATTGCTCGAACAGGCAAACGCGATCCGCTAGGCATCTTATGGAAGACACTTGCCGACCCCAATTCCAGTGGACGTGTCCATGCGGCAGAGAGCCTCTACAAGATTGCTGAAGTGGGTGATGGCAAACTTCTGCGATCATTGATGAATGACAAAAGCAATCCGAAACTGAGCATCATGTGCGCCGCAGCCTTGGGCCGAGCGGGAAGCCCACAAGCGATGGAACGAGTGCGATCGTATCTCAAGTCAGATGATCCGGAGCTACGAAAACTAGCCGCATGGGCATTGGGATTGCTTGGGTCCGCCCGCGACATATCGGCAATTCAAAGTTTGTCGGACAGTGAACAAGAACCGATTACGAAATCGTTTTTTGTAAACGCGATGGCTTGCTTGGGTGACGAGCAAGCACTCCAGGCTTTGGCTAGAAATATCGACTCGGAAGATCCCGCCATTCGGACTTACGCAGCCGACTTTGCTGCTTTTGCTCGTCATGTGGATGCCGTCAAAGAACAGCGGCTGGCGGACTCGAATGTTGATGTACGCATTAGGACGGCTCAAGCCCTATTAAGTTTCAGTTTGCCGCGCCAAAACCTAGGACTACCAATATCAGTTGCAACACCTAACTTTGAAAGCAATGTCTTCGAAGCGACGGAAATGCATCCTCGATACAGCGAAGGCTCGATCATTGCGCGTCGTGACGGTTCGCTCTTATACGCGGCCACTCAGTTTGTCGGAGGTGGTGCCGATCACGCGACTGCTTCGATTGTTGCAAAGACCTCGGAGGATGGTGGTAGAACTTGGGGCCGCGAGGAAACGTTGCAAGAGAATATCGGCAAACAGAATGTCATGTCGGTCACGCTGCGTCGCCTGCCCAAGATCAGTTCATCGGGTGGAGCGCTGCTAACGGAACTGGCGGATAAGTCCTCATTGGGAATGTTCTTCCTTGTGAAGAATAGTTCCTCGGACCTAAAAGTATTTCTCCGCATCTCTAACGACGAGGGCAAAAGTTTTCAGCCTCCCATTGTCGTGACTCCAGGACCCGGATACCACGTCATGAACAATGATAGAATTACGATTCTTTCGAATGGGCGAATTGTGTGCCCCATATCCTGGTCAGAGGATGTCTCTAAAAACGGTCATTTTGTTTGCACATGTTTTCTTTCGGATAACGGAGGACTAACTTGGCGGCAGAGCAAAGACCAAATAGATCAGCCCAAGCGAGGCGCGATGGAGCCTGAAGTGGTCGAGCTTGAGACAGGAAAACTGCTGATGATTATTCGAACGCAACTTGGAACGATTGCAACTGCAACTTCGGACGATGGAGGAAACCATTGGTCAGCTCCGGGACAACTCTCGATTCAGTCCCCTGAAGCTCCCGCAACCATTCGCACAATTCCGTCGACAGGGGACTTGCTGCTCGTTTGGAATAATGTCTTCGACAAATCCAAGGGGCATGGTGGCGATCGAACTCCGTTGACGGCTGCGATTTCGCGCGACGGAGGAACGACTTGGGAAAATATTCGTAATCTCGAAACCGATGCCGATCACACATATGCCTACACGAGCTTGCTATTTCACAAAGATCGCGTATTGCTGAGTTATTATGTCGGAGATCGCCGTACCGGCAGATATTCAAGCCGATTTCGATCCTTGCCTGTAAGGTGGCTCTATGAAAAACAATAGCCGAAATTGGGTTCTACTGGCGACACACCTCGCGTTTGTATCGGCCACTCAAGCCGAAGATTGGCCCCAATTCCGCGGGAACAATGCGAGCGGAGTTTCCAAGGCGATTAACCCGATTCCAACCGATTTTTCCCAGACTGAGAATCTTCTTTGGTCCATGCGTCTCGGCGAAGGCATTGGCTCTCCCATCGTTGTCCAGGGGAAAGTCTTCTGCACTAGCATGATCGGTGAACAAAAGCTTGGAGTGTTTGCGCTCGATGCTGCGACCGGTAAGCAGCTTTGGTTAAAAGAGTTTGAAACAGGAAAATTGCCGCGCATCACTCCTCCGAACAGTCACGCTTCCTCAACTCCTGCCAGTGACGGCATACGAGTCTATGTACATTTCAGCACACTTGGATTGCTCGCGCTCGACTGCGAGACCGGTCAAGTGATTTGGAAGCGACCATTACCGTTACCTGCGTATCTGATGGATTGGGGTGCGGGCTCCTCTCCAATTGTTTACAAGGATTTGGTCATATTGAATCAAGACGATGATTTGGCTTCGGGGTTATTTGCGATGGACTCTGCCACAGGTGAAGTACGTTGGAAGACCGAACGCAAAGAAATGCTGGCTGGCTATGCCATCCCCGTAATCTGTCAGGCTGGTGAACGAACCGATCTTGTGGTCGCAGGCAGCGGAAAGCTAAAGGGTTATGACCCGGTGACTGGCAGGGAAATTTGGCATGCCAGTACATTGATGCGGACTGTAATGACTTCGCCGGTCGTCCGCGACGGTCTCATTTTTTCATCGGTGCAAAGCTACGGCGACGACAGTCGCACACTCAAGTTCGCGTTGCTTGAGTGGCTCGATACGAATCAAGATGGTTCCCTCTCACGCGAAGAAGTTCCTAAAGAATTTTGGGATCGATTCGACCAATCGGACAAAGACAAAAACAAAGTGCTCGCCGGTGCGGAACTCGATACTGCCTTTCAATCAGCGGACAATATGATCGGAGGTGGGACAACGATTCAGGCTGTCCGAGGTGGAGGTGTTGGAGATGTAACTTCGACGCACGTTGTCTGGAATTTGCATAATCGATCGCCGTCGAATTTGACTTCCCCACTTGTCGTTGGGGATCAACTCTTTGTAGTCAAGAAAGGCGGGATATCTAGTTCGTTCGATATTTCGACGGGCGCTGCACATTGGGAACTAGCTCGTATCAAGAACATCGGCGACTACTATGGATCACCTGTTGCCGGTGACGGCAAGATCTTTGTTCCCGGCGAAAATGGTTTTATCGTGGTCTTGGAACAAGGTCCTCGATTGAATATCTTGGCAAAGAATGACATTGGCGAGAGTTGCCTATCCTGTCCAGCGATTTCGGATGGACGATTATTTATTCGTGGACGAGAAACGTTGTTTTGCTTTTCCGAGGAGACCAAGCGTTGAGAAAGTCTAAAGTTCTTGCCAAGATTCGGACCGGCAAAGTCGCACGCATTTTCAGTATCGGTTCGCCGCTCGGTATGGCACCGGCGATGGCTGCACATTTTCATTATGACGGTATCTGGGTCGATGCAGAGCATCGTGTATGGGATTCACGTGAAATTGACACGATGATCGGGCGACATCACGCTGCCGATATTGATTGCATATGGCGTCCGCCGACAAAGGAAAAGAACGCGATCTACCGGTTGCTCGAAGACGGAGCGACTGGGCTTATGATCCCGCACGTTTCGACGCCTGATCAAGCCAGGAGTCTCGTGCAAGCGATGAAATTCCCACCGCTAGGCGACCGAGGATATGATGGTGCGGGCCGTGACGCGAGCTTTTGGTTTGGCGCACCAAAGGACTACGTTGCACAGGCCAACCGTGAAACGTTTCTTGTCGCGCAGATCGAAACCCAGGAAGCGCTCGACAATGTCGATGCGATCGCTGGGGTTCCCGGCGTGGATGTGCTGTTCATCGGACCCGGCGACCTGTCTTTGCGACTTGGTTGTGCCCCAAGTGTAAGCGATCCCATCATGAAGGAGGCGCAGAAGAAAGTTGCAGCTGCGGCACGACAACATGGCAAGACCTGGGGACGTCCGGTAGGGACTGCTGATGACGCTGGTATTATCATCGGAATGGGAGCACAGTTTGTCGTGTTAGGTAGTGAGTTCGCCGCGATGATCCAACAAATGACTGTTTGCTCGGACAACTTTGATAATCTTCTCAATGAAATTGGCGGCGATTCTATCCCTGTTCAAAACTCGGCGGGCAAAGCTTACTAAGTAATTGTCCTGAAATAAAATCCCGATTTCTACCAATACAACCCCGACTCGCGGGCGAGGAAACCTTCCATAAATGCGTCGATCCTCTCGCTTGCGCGTCAGGCCCACCAAAGGCGATTGGGTCGGCTGGGTCGGTAACTACGATGACATCGTGAAAGGAAATGAAGGACAGTATCGCGTTCGAATCATGGACAACACGAAAGGTTCCGATTGCACTTATCCAGGCGTTGAACTACTACCAGACGGAACTTTTGTGACCACGACCTACGGCCACTGGACTGAAGGTGAACAGGCTTACGTCGTCAGTGTACGATTCAAATTAGCGGAGTTAAATGCTAAAGTGAAGTGATGTTTTTGCAAGCGTCAGGCATGATGCCAACGCTTGGCTCTAAGCTAAATCGTAAGTAAGCCCAATCATTCTGTTTTGCTGCCCGTTTTGCCTCCGGCAAAACGAGCAGCAAAACAGCGCTCTTGTCGGAGTAAGTGATTAGCAAAAAACCTAACGATCCGCAGGGTAAACCTGCGGGATTCCACAATTGTCTTCCTCAAGTGCGGCTGGATACTTCTCCTGGTATAATTGTTTTGATTCCAGGGCCACTTGCTTCAATTTGTCCGATAGCATTGGTGTTCACTCCGCTCATGTTCACTCCGGTCATATCGACTTGTTCTATCCAATCTTCCAATCTTCCAATCTTCCGACCTTCCGATAGGTGTGTCACTAATGAAACGAATGAAAAACAAGCTACGACAATTAGCATCTTGGGTTGGCGCATTGCTACTCAGTTCCGTTTTACATCTCAGTACGACATCCTTGGCGGCAGACCAGCGTCCCAATGTAGTCTACATTATGGCCGACGAGCTTGGATACTATGAGCCATCGTTCATGGGAAACCCCAATATCAAGACACCCAACCTCGACAAGCTTGCTTCCGAAGGAATCGTGTTCAAGAATATGTTTGCTGGTTCGTGCGTGTGTGCGCCGACGCGATGCTGCTTAATGACGGGCAAGCATAGTGGGCACACGTCGGTTCGTTCCAATGGCGGTGGAACACCGTTGCGCGCCGAAGAAGCGACGATTGCCTCGATACTAAAAGATCACGGATATGCGACGGGCGGTTTTGGCAAATGGGGGTGTGGTGGCCGCGGGTCGACTGGTGTTCCGGAAAAGCACGGCTTCGATCTGTTTTTTGGATACTACGATCAAGTGCACGCACATACCTATTTTCCGCCTTATCTGATTAGGAATAGCAAAGAAGTTCAACTCCCAGGCAACAACGGCGGCACCGAGGGTCAGACCTATTCGCACTACTTGATTCACGACGCCGCGATGAAGTTCGTTCGCGAGAACAGCAAGAACCCTTTTTTCGCTTATCTTCCGTACACGCCACCCCACGGAAATTTCAATATTCCTGACAACGATGCTGCATGGTCAATCTACAAAGATCAACCGTGGCCCGAGCAGGCTCGGCGTTATGCGGCAATGGTCAGCATGATCGATCGGCAAGTAGGCGAGTTGATGGCTTTGCTCAAAGAATTGGGAGTCGACAACAACACGATTGTGTTTTTTAGTGGCGACAATGGTGCGAATGATTATTTCAAATCGGCGGAACATCCGCGTGGCGTGCATTTTGGGAACAAGAATCCAAAAACCGGAATTGAATTTCGAGGCACGAAAGGGACCTTGTATGAAGGTGGAGTCCGAGTTCCTTTTGCAGCCCGTTGGCCTAGCAAAATCGCGCCTGGACGAGTTAGTGAGCATCTAGGTTATTTTCCGGATGTACTCGCTACCGTAGCCGAAGTCACAGGAGCCAAAGCACCGTCCGACATTGACGGCATCTCGATTCTGCCAGAACTCCTTGGCGAGAAGAGCGCTGGTCGGAAGCAACGCAAACATGAATATCTATATTGGGAGATCAATGGATGGGTTGCAATTCGGCAAAATCAATGGCGAGCTGTTCGCCCCAAGGAGAACCAACCGTGGGAGCTTTACGATATTTCGACAGACCCGAGCGAATCGCATGATCTAGCGGCTGCGAATCCGGAAATGCTCAACAAGCTAACAGCGATTGCTTCAAAGGCTCATGAACCGGTGCGCGAAGGAGTTTTTACAAGCAACGATCTTCACGAACGCGATCGCCGTTCGAAGTTTGGAAGACATGATCAAGCCGATGCGCCGGAGCTAAACCCAAAGATAAAAGCGAAAGCCAAGTGATGCTAGGATTTCGATATGTGGGATGGTTGGGCGTGTGTGCCTCAGCCACGATTGCGTTGCTGAGTTTTGGCCAAGGCCCTGAAAAGCCGGAGGAAAGTGCTCCTTCGTTGATTCAGCGCATCATGCCAAGCATTGCAACCATTCGCGTTAAGGACCGTGACGGTAGGCAACTCAGTATTGGTACAGGTTTTGTGGTCGACCCATCTGGACTCATCGCGACCAACTACCACGTACTCACCGAGGGTCGCGAGTTTACTGTTGAACTCTGGCCTAGAAAACCAATGAAAGTTTTGTCCGTCGAGGCCTTTGATATCCCCGGTGATTTTGCACTCATTCGCGTCGACAACCAGTCAGAGCCGTTACCTGCATTGACAATGGGGGAAGCAGATAGCGCAAAACAAGGTATCTCGGTTTTCGCTTTTGGGCATCCATTAGGACTTCAACACAGCGTCGTTCGCGGAATCATTTCGGCCGTACGTGAAGTTGATGGCAAAAGTATGATTCAGCTCGCGCTGCCCGTGGAACCAGGCAACAGTGGCGGTCCATTGGTTGACGAATCGGGGAAAGTACTTGGCATTGTCAATATCAAGGATCTTCGAGCCGACAACGTTGGATTTGCAGTCCCAATTTCGGGTATTCAATCGTTGATCAAGAATCCCAGTCCGATTCTCTTCGAACGATGGGTTCGATCTCTGACTCTTGATGAGGAACAGTGGAATCCAATTTTTGGTGCAACTTGGCAAGAACGGTCCGGCATCATCACAGCTCGCGGTTTGGGAGCAGGATTCGGTGGACGATCCCTTTGCCTAAAGAAATCAGCGTCGCCAGAAGTACCGTACGAAATATCGGTTCAAGTCAAACTCGATGACGAAAGCGGAGCGGCTGGTTTGGCCTTTCATTCAGATGGCGGCGATCGTCATTATGGGTTTTATCCTACAAACGGAAACTTGCGACTGACTTGCTTTCAAGGTCCTGTTGTTGATAGCTGGGAAATCATTCAAGATGTGAACACATCTTACTACATTCGTGACGCTTGGAATGAATTGAAAGTTCGTGTCGAAAAAGACCGCCTGAAGTGCTTTGTAAACGGCCATATGGTTATCGAATCGCAAACACTCAAATTAGATGAAGGGTCTGTGGGACTGGCCAAATTCCGAAATACGGTAGCGGAGTTTAAGCGATTTCGAGTTAGCAAGCCCTTGGAAATCAATGAACTTGCGACAAATGACAGGAGATTGTTTGATGAGATGACGCGAGACGGTGCAAAACGAACCGCTATCTCCGATGAGCAAATATCCGTTTTAGCAAACTCCAGCGATGCTCTTTCCAAAGCTATGCTGCTTCGTTCAGTGGAATTGAAAGAGGAGTCGCGACGTGTTAACCAATTGGCGCAAGAGTTATCGGTCCTGCCCGTGCTAAGGGAGTTGGTTGGGCTTTTCGAAAAGGATGATCCGGATGACCTATTGCGGGGATCGCTTTGGATTGCTGCCTTAGATAATCCTGAACTGGATCATGATGCGTACGTTCGCAAGGTCGAGCGGATGGGACGTCAAATTGGAGACTCGCTTCCAGCCGACGCGAGTGAGGAGGATCAAATTAGAGCACTCAATAGGTTCTTGTTTGAGGAGAAAGGGTTTCACGGAAACCGGCAAGAATACTATCATTCAGCCAACAGCAATCTTGACCGAGTGATCGATGATCGCGAGGGTCTTCCGATCACCTTGTCGATCTTGTACATGGAGCTCGCTCGCAGGAATCAAATCGAGATCGAGGGTGTTGGACTTCCTGGGCATTTTGTAGTACGACATGTGGGAAAACAGGGTGAACTGCAACTGATTGATGTGTTCGAGCGAGGTGCGAAGATTACTAGGCTTGACGCCGAACGCATGGTTCTGGAGTTCGCCAAGCGAAATGCGGTTGAAGACGATTTTCGCGCTCAAACGACACGTGAAATTCTAGTTCGTGTCCTGCGAAACTTGATTGGATCAGCACAGCGAACTCGCAATGATGAATCGATCCTCAATTACGCTTCCGCGCTAATCGCGATCGATCCTGATGATCCCGAGCATCGGTTGATGCGGTGCGTTGCCCGATATCGAACAAAGCGGTTAGCAGGAGCTCTGGCCGATGTGCAAACGCTTCTAGAGAATTTTGTTGACGTGTTTCAAAAGCAAGAGCTTATTCGACTAAAGAAACAGATTCAGACTGAATTGGGGGACCAATGATCTACATATTTCCTAGTGCTCTGTCCACATTAAGGGTCCGTCCAAAACTGGCATGGGCTGGGATTGTTTCGAGCATTTGCTAATTTACTGTCCATAATATTCCTGTCGACCAGCTCGGACACTTGGACACTTGACAGCCGCAAACCTCCTACTACTATGCTGGATTGAATTCTCTCCAAATTATTGACCGGTTTTTTGGATACGTCAAGCTTAACACCACCGCACCCCCGAGGGCTTTATGCCCAATGGCACTCACTTTGTAAATTTTGAGCCTCAATGCGCTAGCATGAGGGCCGGATTCGCAGGTGATTACTTGCCTTCCAGCCCGCACGCTAGCGCGTGGCGGCTCAAAGTGAGTGCCATTTGGCATAAAGCCGGTGGTGATCAGCGAGAAGTGTTGTTTTTTTGGGCCCATTTTTTCTAAAGGCAGATTGTATGATTCAGAATCGTCGGGGATTTACCCTTGTAGAGTTGCTTGTTGTTATCGCGATCATTGGCATTCTGGTCGGACTACTTCTGCCGGCTGTACAGGCGGCCCGCGAAGCTGCGCGACGGATGCAATGTTCTAACAATCTTAAACAGCTAGGGCTTGCGGCGATGAATTTCGAAAGTGCGATGAGGGGCCTTCCGCCTTCGTGTTACGACGACGATACAACGCCTGTCGTCGCATTTCCCCGACCGATTCCCGCCAATCAAAGGCCTCGCAGTGTCTTGTTCATACTCCTTCCATACTACGAACAAGGTTCGTTGCTCAATCAATTTGATCCCACCCAAGATTGGCGCCAAGGACCTCCATCTCCGAACCGGACTGGCATTGGAGCGTTCGTGCCGATGTTCACCTGCCCGTCTGCTCCGGATTCGAAGCGAACACGGACTATCAACAGCGTGACGTTTGGTACCGTTGTCGGTTCGGTGGCTGACTACTTTGTTTTCAATCGCGTTCGCGCGGATACATCATCTCGGTTAACACCCAGCCCAGGCTCGAGCTGGTCCACAGCCTTTCAGCCCAACGTGATTACCAGTTTCGGCGCGATCAGCGATGGTTCGTCCAATACGATGGCATTTGTGGAGTCGGCAGGCAACCCTTCGCTCTACAATTTAGGTCGTCGCGGTTCTGCGACAGCGACAGCGACAGCCTACGTCAATACTTCTGCCGCAGGGATCTGGGCCGATCACCGGACTCCGATGACTTTCGACTCGTGCAATCCGACAACGGGCGGTGCCATCGGTGCGGCTACCGCTCCTGCTGTCTCGGCGGCTGCTGCAACTCGCACCAAGGCCATTAACTGCTCCAATGACGACGAGATATACGCATTCCACACGGGCGGAGCTAACGTCGTGCGCTGCGATGGCTCGGTTTCGTTCATGAGCGATTCCGTCTCATTCGATGTGGTCGGTGCGCTCATCACTCGCAGCAACGGAGAAGTGATCCCGGGTGATCTCTAAATACGGATCTTAAATGATGAAGGTCAAGACCCCATGAATCGCTACCCTACCGAGTTCGCGCCACGATCATGGGCTCCAAAGTTGCGACCAAAGCTTGTTCGACTTTTCTCGCCGATTCGAAGATACAAGCAATCAAGTGAAACTGGGCTTGTACGAGTCGATGTGCAAGGGGTTGATCGCCTTCAAGCGGCAATGCATTCAAAAAGCCGATTGATGATTGCCCCCAACCATTCTAGCCACGCTGACCCATTTACGATTTACGCTGCGTGCGATGCGGCAAATACGACCTGCCATATCATGGCCGCTTGGCATGTCTTCATGAAGTTTTCACCATTGATGCAAAGGTGCCTACAATGGCACGGTTGCTTTAGTGTTGACCGTGAAGCGAACGACATCGGAGCGTTTCGAAATGCGATTGACGTATTGCGGACACGTCCAGAACCCTTGGTTATTTTCCCTGAGGGAGAGATCTACCATTGCAATGATCGAGTAATGCCTTTTCGCGAAGGCGCGGCGGCCATCGCAGTGGGTGCAGCCAGAAAAACGGAACTACCTGTGGCCATTGTTCCAACCGCAATCAAATACCGATATTTAGACGATCCGACGCAGGCCATATTGCGAGTTTTAGCTGATATAGAACGCCGAATTCTTTGGCGTACTCAAACTAATAAACCCATCGTCGAAAGACTCTATGCTATCGCGGAAGCGGTTATCGCGTTAAAGGAGCTCGAATATCTTGGCAGCCCTCGTTCCGGTGAGCTTTCATGCCGGCTGCGTGAGTTGGGAGAGGAGATACTCCAACGACAGGAATTACGACATGGTCCACGACGCGAGGATGCCCATCCTGTACGAGTTAAGGAGTTGAGACGCACGATCCTGACAAAGGTAAACGATTGCAAAACATCGGACGACGAACGAAAAAAACTAAGTCACGATCTTGAAGATCTTTTTGTCGTTACACAACTGTTTAGCTATCCAGGTGACTACCTGCGAGTTGAGAATCCATCGATAGAGCGTATTGCAGAAACGGTCGACAAATTGGAAGAAGATGTGTTGCAGCGACACACGGCGTCGATCCGAGGAAGGCGCGCAGCGGTAGTTCAATTCGGGTATCCAATCGAAGTCTCAGCCGTTAAATCTCGCACCTTAGTGACTGAAATTACCTCGACCGTTCAGTCTCAAGTTCAGAATCTACTGGACGAACTTGAATAATGCGACCCCGTTCGACCTTGCGGGCTGTCCGCCTCAGACTTGATGAATGTTTTTGGGAAGTTGTAAGGGAAAACCTTACTTCTTTTGATAGTTTGCGAAAGATATTCCGATTGCGCAACCGATACAGCCTAATACAAACTTGAATTTTATTCTTTCTTATGGAGGCGACCGAATGAAAGCTAAGCAACGAAAGCTGCTATTTGGAGGCTTAGCTTTGCTTGTAGTCCTAGCATATGCCGATTCGTCTGCTGCTCAAGTTATCCATCCTAACTTGCCGCAAAATCGCGTTCAGCCCATTCAACCTAAGCTCTCACCGTATTTGAATCTGTTGCGAGAGGATACCAGCGTGAACAGTCCGTACCATACGTTTGTACTTCCACGGCGCGAGGTGGCGCAGGAGCAATTGCGGCAGGCCGCGGAGATCAGTTCTATACAGAGGCTCGTTCCCGAGCGTGCTACGGCAGCCAGCCGTTCACGTGTCCGAACCGGTACGGGTGGGCATTTCAATACGTACCTGCACTTTTACGGCTCAAACGGTCATCCCTGACCGAACAGTCGTGTTTTAGTTTAGACAGACACTCAAAAGCTTAATAACAGAAAACCGTGGATTCATCAATTAAGGCAAGTTCTAGACTCTTGATCATCGGGCTAATTATTTGCCTGTTCATGAGCGGCGGATGCCAATTGTTACAGTCTCGGGCACTTGATGCTACAGCACTCTATTGCGATGAAGATTTGCAGAAGCTGTGGCTCCCAAATGAATTGGATAAAGTGACGATGCCAACGTACCGAGTCGAGCCGCCGGACATACTCACAATTGACCTCATCCAATCTGTAGCACAGTCAACCTACCTGTTGCAAGTTGGCGATTCTGTTGCCCTGTCAGCGGTTGGGACAATTCCAAACGAGCCCATCGCGGGCGAGTACAAGATTGGGGCCGGCGGTACAATTGAATTGGGCTACGATTATGGGGCCGTCGAAGTTGCGGGTAGAAAGATTGATGATGCAGTCCATCTAATAGATACTCACTTGAGCAATCAGTTACGCAATCCAAAAGTTGCGATGTCGCTGCGGAATTCAACAACTATTCAACAAATCTCAGGGGAGCATTTGGTTTGCCCGGATGGTACGATCACCTTAGGACAATACGGCTCACTTTCGGTGGTAGGTATGACGCTGGATGAGATCCGTGCCGCCATCGCTAATCATCTCTCCGAAGCCTTCGCCAATCCACAGGTTTCCGTATCTGTATATGCCTTCAATAGCAAGGTTTACTACATCATTACGCAGGGCGGTGGATTGGGGGACAACTTGGTTCGATTTCCCTATACTGGCAATGAGACGGTCATGGACGCATTAAGTCAAATAAACGGTTTAAGCTACGCATCGTCTAGTCGCATTTGGATTGCTCGCCCCCATCGCAAAGACGGTACCAACCAGATTCTGCCAATTGATTGGCAAGCAATGAGTCAGCGGGCCGAAGTCGAAACAAATTATCAGTTATTGCCTGGAGACCGGCTATATATCGCTCAAAGCCGATTGGTTGCCTTCGATGGTGCAGTCGCGAAGCTAACGTCGCCGTTTGAACGAATCTTCGGTTTTACGATACTAGGAACAAGTGCAGCGTCGCGGCTTTCTGGAAAAGTGTTGATAAATCCAAACTCCCAGTTTAGACGTTAGTTTTTTGAAACCATGTTTGCGAAATGGAAATCATTGAATACGAAATCACTCGCTGTACGAGTGCTGATCGTTTATTTGTTTTCCTCTGGAGGTTGCACCTTTTCGGAAAAAGCTTGGCCAAAACTACTTTGCTGCCGGGTTTGTCCGACTTGCAATGCGCATAGTGCTGAAAGCTGTCGATGTTTTGTTACTCGCGATTATGCCGGATACAATGAGACCTGTTGGACGTCGTTGGATGGGGGTCCCAATCAAGCTCCCTATTTGCTGAAGTCGACTGAACCACAGTCCCGACAAATCAGCGACCAACCAAGAACGCCAAAAGCGATCCATCAGAGCGACGACGCTCACGACTACTTCGGGCCTTAATAGTCTTCAATTGCAAGGAAGCAACTGGGTTTTATGTCGGCCGCGACCTTTCCAAATATTGGCTATTTAAACCACATCTGCGTACGGGCTGACGACAGGCATGGGTGGGGCTTTTTGCTCCTGTTAATGTTGGTCGCAACGCTATTCGTACGCCCTGCGGACCTCATCCCTGCATTGGATGCATGGCCTGTCTATCAATTCTTGATTGTATGTTGCTTTGTGGTTGCTGCCCGGACTATGCTGCGAATGCTAGCTCACCATCGTCTAAGTGATCAACCTGTGACTGCGAGCTTGCTCGTATTGTTATTAGCCGTAGGCGCTTCGCATTTGTCTCACGGCTTTTTTTGGGCCGCTCGCATGTCAATGTATGAAGTCGGTAAACTACTGGCTCTGTATATATTGATTAGGGGCCTCATTAGTACGCCCGAGCGTTTGGTACTTTTTTTACGTTGGCTATCGTTCACGATCACTGCAGTTGCCGCGTTGGCCTTGCTGGACCGCTTTGACATTATTTCGGTGGCGGCGTTGGAATCGATTAAAGATCGCGGAGCCGGTGTTCAGGGACACGACATTTTCGTAGAGCGCATTCGCGGTACCGGAATTTTTCAAGATCCGAATGATTTTGGGCTGATTTTGGTGACTGGCGTCATTTTTTGCGTATCTTTCCTAGTTCAACCGCACGCAGGATGGCTTCGCTACAAGTGGCTGATTCCATGCGGAATATTACTGACCGCGTTAGCCATGACACATTCGCGAGGTGCGCTGCTTTCTCTCCTGTGTGCGTTCCCTGCAGTCTTGGCCTACCATCGCGGAGGGAAATGGGGAGGCTGGTTGCTACTCGCCTTGCCAGTATCGACCATTTTCTTTTCTGGCCGCATGACTGACATAAGCTCCGTGAATCAAGGAACGGGGCAAAGTCGAATCCAAATCTGGTCTGAAAGTCTAACGGTATGGCGGACGTATCCTGTTTTGGGTTTGGGGGAAGGGTTGTTAGTCGACGAGATTGGTGCGGTCTCGCACAATTCATTTTTGCACTGCTATGCAGAACTTGGCGTATTGGGTGGCACAGCTTTTCTGTCAAGCTTTTTGGCAGCAGGACTCGGCTTGTGGGCGTTACGAGATGCTGAACGATGTCATATTGGTGACGATTCGTCTGATAGCAAGGCCAAGGCACTTGTACATCAGAGAGGGTTCATCTTCGCTGTCATTGTGGCCTATGCGGCGGGCGTGTTGACGCTTTCGCGGCAGTTCGTGGCCCCAACTTATGTGATTTTAGGCATAGCAGCTTCGGTTCCCTCCTTGCTTTCTCCAAATTCGATCCGGTGGCGCCTCGGAAATCAGTTTTTATTCGTTTCCTTATGTTGCAGCATAGTTTCGTTGCTGGCGACTTATTTGGCTGTTCGTCTTTTAGTCCGCTGGTAAGGCGAGCGGCAGGGTGAAAGAAACCTGTTGAAAGGAGGTTAGGATGGGACCAATTGTCCCGTCCAAGCAAAAGATCGGGACATTGGTCCCAATCTACTTTTGGTAGTTTCCAATCTGCCGCTCGCGTAACAGATCGACATTGAGTTCGAGTAACTGAATAGTCTAGACTCCCAGAAATCTTGGTTGGGCTCCTCATAGAAGGTGTTTGTCTGAATAGATCAGCCACCCAAAGGAACGAAGTGCGCGTTGAGCAAGGTGCGGAAATGCGTGACGCCAAAAACGATTGAATCAGGACCAGTGATTTTTACAATGTGCAGCGCAAAAATCTTATGATCTCACATCGCCAAAGACCATTGGGCAAAGCCTTGCTAACAGTGATTGAACCGAACTGCGGCTGGCAGTTGATCAATTGCGGCGAGCTGTGGAAATTCCGTGAACTGCTTGCATTTTTGGTTTGGCGCGATGTTAAAGTCCGCTACAAGCAAACGCTATTTGGTGTCGCTTGGGCCATTTTGCAACCGGCGTTGTTGATGATCGTGTTTACGATGTTCTTTGGTCGTTTGGCCAACGTACCTACTGGAGAATTGCCCTATCCCATTTTTGTATATGCCGGGCTGCTTCCCTGGATGTTTTTCGCGACAAGTATTGCCAATTCGGCCAACAGTGTTGTCGGTAGCGAACGCCTGATCACCAAAGTTTACTTTCCTCGTTTGTTGATCCCATTCGCTTCGATTGGAGTTGCGATGGTCGATTTTTTGATCGCCTCCAGTCTGTTGCTAGGCATGATGTTCTGGTACGGCATCATGCCAACACTGGATATCTTGTGGGTTCCGCTTTTGTGCGTGTTTTTAGCGCTACTGGCTGCTGGCATCGGCACATTGCTGGCTGCGTTGAATGTCGCATACCGCGACTTTCGTTATATCATTCCCTTCATGGTGCAACTGTGGATGTTCGCAACGCCCACTATCTACATGGACCCCACAGCCAACGGTACGGGCCAATACGATTATTTCCTTGCAGCTAATCCACTTGTACCGATCATCGCTTCCTTTCGCTCAGCAGTCCTCGGTAAGCCTGTTGCGGTGACACAACTAGCGATAATCGCCCTGACTTGCCTGGTCATGTTCGGCATAGGTTGCCTATATTTTCGCCGAGTCGAAGACAGTTTTTCTGACATCATTTGAACCTCGCCTCTTGATATGTGGACTTCTTCGGACAAATGCATCCAGCGATTCGTATCGAAAAACTAGCCAAGCGTTACTTCGTTACTCAGGATTCTCGGGCGACGTATGGCGGTTACAAAACTCTCCGCGATAGTTTGACCGATCTAGTTACAGCGCCACTCCGAGGACTTCAGGGAGCACGGAGATCCACCCCTGAGGAGTTTTGGGCCCTAAAAAATATTAGCTTCGAGGTGCAACCGGGGGAAGTTGTGGGCATTATCGGACGCAATGGGGCCGGCAAGAGTACACTGCTCAAGCTCCTCAGTCAGATCACCAAGCCAACGATCGGGAGGGTAGAGCTCTACGGTCGCGTAGGGAGCCTACTGGAAGTCGGGACCGGCTTTCATCCCGAACTTACCGGTCGCGAAAACATCTATCTCAATGGCAGTATACTTGGCATGCGTAGGAAGGAGATTAACAGCAAATTCGCCGAGATTGTGGCTTTCGCTGAGATCGAACAATTCCTAGACACGCCGGTAAAACGGTACAGCTCGGGGATGTACGTCCGGCTAGCCTTTGCCGTCGCGGCCCACCTAGAGCCCGAAATTCTGATCATCGATGAAGTCTTAGCGGTTGGGGACATAGAATTTCAACAACGATGCTTAGATCGCATGCGAGAATGTGCGTCCAACGGTCGAACCGTGCTACTTGTCAGCCATCAGATGAATAATGTACGAGATCTGTGCCAACGGATAGTTTGGCTCGACAATGGGTCGGTCCGACAAGCAGGTGAGGCAAGCCAAGTGCTGGAAGTATACCTCGCAGAGGCAGCTGTGCGAGTACAACCTGGCCGTTGGGTCTCACTTGCCGACGTACCTAGGTCCGGAACCGGTGATGCACGCATCATAGCAGCGCGGTTTTACGGACGCTCCCCCGATCTTTTACCGGAGCCGGACGGACCACTCACTGTAGGAGTTAAAATTGAGGCAAGAGCCGCGTCATCGGAGATCAACTCGCGTCCCCGAGTGGAGGTCCAAATCGTAGATAGGTATCGCAATAAGCTAATCGTCATGAACACGATCGAACTCTCCCAACCACTTGTCGTTGAACGCGGAGTCACTGAACTTTCCTTTGCTGTCGATTCGCTGCATCTCGCAACCGGAGCTTACGCTGTCAATGTCTGTATGGGAAACATCAGAGAGATTTACGACAATGTTAGCGACGCTTTTGTGCTTGAGGTTACGTCCAGCCAAGAGGGTCAGGGTCAGTCGTTCGCTCCAAGCTCAATTGTAACTCGTTCTTTTTGCGTGAACACCGCAGAATCGGACACGCGCTCATCACCGGAGATGCAACTAATTCGATGATCTCATACGCTTACAATCACGAAGACGTGCTCCTCCGGCGGATCTTCGGTGATCGCCCTGACGGATTCTTCATAGACGTCGGTGCAAATCACCCAGAGGTCGACTCGGTGACAAAGCATTTTTCCGACCTTGGATGGCAAGGTATCAATGTTGAACCGATTCCAAGTCGCGCGATGCTGTTTGCTGCTCACCGTCCAACGGACATTAATCTTAGCGCTGGTATATCCGATCGCAGTGGCGAGATGACGTTTCACGAAGTCGTAAATGGAGCGACTCTGTCGACGTTTGACCGTGAACTTGCGGCCGAATACCGTGCTCGTGGCTACATCGTTGTAAATCATCAGGTACCGGTGCTCACTCTTGCGCAGCTCTTTGAGCAACACGTATCCAGAACAGTTGATTTTCTGTCTATTGACGTTGAAGGTCATGAACGTCAAGTACTTGCCGGCAGTAACTTTCGCACATGGCGTCCGCGGGTTGTTCTGGTTGAATCGACTCGGCCGGGTACATCGATCGCCAATCACCAAGCCTGGGAGCAAATACTGGTGGATGCGGACTACGATTTCGCGATTTTTGATGGCATCAATCGATACTATGTTCGGCGCGAAGACTCCGAGTTAGTCGCCCCATTGTCGGTGCCAGTGAACGCCATGGACCAGTTCGTACCGTATCAGCAGTTCTTGTTAACGCAAGAGTTGCAGCGCTATCATACGCTCAATCCGCTTCGTCGAATGCTTGTTTGGTTTGCAGATGTCAAAAGGGCGACGAATCGAAAGCTCAGAGGTCTCAAGAATCGTCGCCTTGCAACCAATGTCCGCAGAATGGAACACGAGATCTCCCCAAGCTGATAATGTCGAATTTCATAAACACCTATCACACTGCGATCGGAATCGATTCAAGTATCGGTTGGCAAATGGAACCTGGTGAACAGGCTGCGATGGTTGCTATGTTAGCCGGGTTGCGACCGCAGCTCGCCATCGAAATCGGCTCACGCTATGGTGGTAGCATGCAGGTGCTCTCGCGGTACGCTCGTCGCGTCATTTCTCTCGATATCGACCCAACCTGTCGCGAGCGCTTGGGACCGAGATTTCCCAACGCCGAATTTATTACAGGCGATTCTTCTCAAACGTTCCGTCCATTGCTTGAAAAACTTGATCGCGAAGCGGCTGCACTAGGATTCATTCTGATCGATGGCGATCATTCGGCTCGCGGTGTGAAATGCGACATCGAATGTCTCCTGGAATATCGCCCTACGTGCCCGCTATTTGTAGTCATGCATGACAGTTTCAATCCGAACGTGCGCAGCGGAATACGATCTGCGCGCTGGAGCGAGAATCAATTCGTCCACTCGGTCGAGCTCGACTACCTTCCAGGCATACTTGCCAGTGGCGGAGAAGAAAACCGTGAAATGTGGGGTGGTTTTGCTTTGGCGATATTGCTGCCTGTACCGCGCGCCGCTCACCTAGTGGTAACGGCTCGAATGCAACATATGTTTGCGGCAGTATTTCGCCACTCGGTTCATTGGTTCTTTGATCCACCGACGCTGGCTCGCCGCTGTTCTAACAAAATTCAGCACCTCGTTCGCAATAGTTTGAACCTGAATTTTCGACGCAAAACACGTGACACATGATCCGCAACGCAAGTTGTTAGGTTGGTCCGTGGACATGGCCGAGAGCGACATTATCGCCAAGTCAGAGAACGGTTTGGCAATTGGGCTGTTTACTCCCAACTATCCCAGCGTATCACAGGATGGTGGTATTGGCACCCACATCCAAAATTTGGGCTACGGTCTTTCGTCGATGGGACACCGAGTGTCCATCATGACCCCTGGCTCAGGTCCGGAAACGTGTGATGGCCCGCTCGAACTTGTTCAAGTTCCCACTCGATACCTGCCCGTGGCCGATCGAATTGTGCCAGGCGTGGGCGCTTGCTGGGGAGTTGCCAGGCGGATGTTGCGGATGGTTCGTGAGCGTCGGTTGGACATCGTAGAGTTTCCCAATTGGGAAGGATTAGGAGTGCTGTTTCAACAATTCTCTTGCGTTCCCATCATCGTGCGACTTTACACATCGTCGCTGGAGTCGCAGGTAATTGACGGGTTAGCACCCACTCGAGAACAACATTGGGATGTGCGACGGGAACGCTGGCAATCGCATTGGGCAGAGGCCATCGTAACTCATTCTCGCGCACACAGTCTCGCTATGGCGGAAGAACTAGGGCTGCCGCCTCAGCGCATTCGGATTATCCCGCTCGGCGTTCGTGTATTCCCCGACTTTCGACGACCACCATCTCGCCGGTCAACGCCGTTGGTCGTGTATCTCGGAAGGCTAGAGAAGCGTAAGGGCACGATTGATTTGCTGAATGCGATACCGAAAGTCTTAAGCCGCATTCCAGACGCTCGGTTCGTACTCATTGGCAACGATCGCGCACATTGTCCCGGCGGGCGAACACACGCTCAATTCCTTCAAGACGCATTTCCAGGTGAAGTTCAGCAACAGGTACAAATCCTAGGCCGCCTTCCTCAGCCGGAGGTTGATCATTGGCTCCAGACTGCCGACGTTTTCGTGGCTCCATCCCTGTATGAGTCGTTCGGGTTAATATTCCCAGAAGCGATGCGTTGGGGTACACCCGTTATAGGGACGCGAGTCGGTGGTATTCCCGAGATCGTAACCGACGGGGAGACAGGTCTATTGGTTGAGCCGCAACAGCCCAATCATTTGTCGGATGCTATCATCCGTCTGCTGGCGGATCTCGATCTGCGCGACCGGTTGGGTGCTGCGGGACGGAAGCATATTGAGACTGAATTCACTATCGAGCAAATGGCTCGGGAAACTGCAGAATTCTATTCCGAGGTATTGGAAACTCTAAGACAACGGAAACAGTTTTGCTCCCGTTGATGTCCTCACACCGCGTCTTAAATGGCTGGGTGAGACCGAAGGTTAGTGTTGTCGTTCCCACTTATAACTATGGAGACCATGTTGGTATTGCCGTCGACAGTGTCCTAGCGCAATCCTACGGCCATGTAGAAATTATCGTGGTCGATGATGGTAGTAACGACGACACTCGGCAACGTCTGGAAAAATATGGTGACCGGATTCGTTACGTTTATCAAACCAACGCGGGTCTATCGTCCGCGCGTAATAGAGGGATTTCGTTGTCTAATGGGGAGCTGATCGCCCTTCTCGATTCGGACGACGCATTTCATCCCGAGAAGCTGAGACTGCAAGTGCGATTCTTGGCGATGCACCCCGACGTAGGGCTCGTCGGGACTGACTCGTTCAGCAAAGAGCCTGTCTCCTGGCCGGAGTTGCCGATCGTCGAGTTGGACAACTTTGCTGAGCCGGTGACACTTGATCAGGTCGTGATGAAGTCCCGATTTGCTCCTAGCAGCGTACTATTCCGAAGGGAATGCTTGGAACGTGCAGGCTGGTTTGCTACGGAACTTAAATCCGTCGAAGATCGGGACATGTGGATTCGCGTTGCCACCCGAGACCGAATAGCAACGATTCACCTGCCATTGACTTGGTACCGGTTGACTGCGGGAAGTATGTCACGAAACGCAGCCACGATGGAATATTTTGAGCGAGTCGTTTTGGACAAAGCCTTTGCGATGCCTCAGCTTCAAAGTCGCTGGGGCTTGCGACGGAAGGCCCTCGGCCTGGCAGCCTATTCGGCGGCATATATGTATCTATCTAACGGTCAACCGGCTTTGGCTTGGCGTCGCATGATTATGTCATTCCTCACGTGGCCGTTGCCAATCGGCGTTCCCGACGTACGCATGCCCTTTGGACGTACGCGACTGTTGTTTCGATCAGCGATGAAGGTCTGGGGACGTTAAGTTGCTTGACAATAAAATCGAGGGTCGCCTTTTGCGAGTTGCCCATGTGGCACCGCAACTTGACATGGGCGGCATGGAACGCCTGTTGGTGGAATTTGGCCGTCATGCGGATTATTCGCGTTTCAACTTACATTTCGTGTCGCTGACCGACCGTGGAGAATTGGCGGACGATATCGAGTTATGCGGTTGGCCAGTAACCCATTTGGGAATGCGACCGGGCTTGCGGCCTTGGGGCATCTTGCAATTGTACAAACTCTTTCGCGACTCCAAGATCGATGTCGTACATACCCACAACAACAAGGCGCTAGTTTATGCCGCTCCCGCCGCTCGCCTAGCCGGTATCCGACGTATCATTCACACACGGCATGGCCAGAATTTCAGTTGCTCGACCCGCGAAGTTTTCCTAATGCGGTCGATGTCGTATCTGACAACGCGGCTGGTCTCAGTTTCCAAGGACAGTGCCAAGCTGGCGGTCGGAAGCGGTTTCCCAAGTTCAAAGGTTTTGCATATTTTGAACGGTATCGATTTGGAACGTTTTGGGTTTTCTGGCTCGGTTCCAGGTGGGCCTGTCGTCACGGCTAGTCGGCTTTGCCCGGAAAAAAACACGCGGGCCCTGTTGCTGGCGGCTGACATTTTGAATCGTCGGGGAGTGGAAATGAAATGGGAAATCGCAGGCGCTGGGCCATGTCGAGAATCACTAGAAAAGTTGTCGCAAGATTTGGGGTTGGTCGATCGCGTTAAGTTCTTGGGGCAATTGCGACCCGTGCAAGATTTGCTCAAGCGGGCTTCTGTGTTTGTCCTCCCGTCACTGACCGAGGGTGTGTCATTGGCGCTTTTGGAAGCCATGGCTAGCGGTCTACCTGTGGTGGCCACCCGTGTCGGTGGAAATTCTGAAGTCGTAGACGACGGCAATACCGGAATCCTCATTCCGCCGAGTGACGCTCACGCATTAGCAGAGGCGGTCCTGAAAATCACTTCAGATCATGCTGAACAACAAAGAATGAGCATCGCAGCCCGTCAGCGGGTGACAAACTTGTTTTGTGTAAAGCGGATGGTTTCCGAATATGAGTGCTTGTACCAGCAAGATCTGGCAACGCGTCACCAGCGAGGGACGAGCAGCCAATGTGTGGTATAGCTGGAATCCTTCGTTTGGATGGGAAGCACCCTGAGGTAGATTGCTTGAATCGGCTCAGCTCTAGGATTGCCCATCGAGGTCTGGATGATGTGGGCAGTTTCATCAACGGTCCGATCGCCCTGGCTCACCGCCGGTTGAGCATCTTGGACCTGAGTTCAGCTGGTCACCAGCCGATGCAGGCTGCCGATGGCTCGACGTTCGCTTACAACGGGGAAGTCTACAATTTCCGTGACCTGCGATCGCGTCTCGCGGCACAAGGAATTACCGTTCATTCGACAGGGGACACAGAGGTTTTACTCAAGGCGTGCCAAGCCTGGGGCGTGTTGGAGGCAGCCAAGCAATTCAATGGCATGTTTGCTTTCGCCTATTGGGATGAACCTAATCGCAAGCTGTGGTTGGTTCGGGACCGAACGGGCATCAAGCCGTTATACTACCATCGCGACTCACATAGCGTTATTTTTGCTTCAGAGATTAAGGCACTGCTCGGCGAAATCAAGCCTGAATTGGATGAAGGCTCGCTGCTCACCTTACTGATGGCAGGGCCAATGCAGGAGCCACAAACGCTTTTCCGAGATATTCAAGCCGTAGAGGCTGGAAGCTCCATCTGTTTTTCGGCTGAGGGACAAAAGACTACACTACGCTTTGTTGCGCTCGAGGACTTGATCGATGCGACACTTTACCAGGAACTGGATGGCAAATCGGACAAACAGATCATCGAAATCTTTGGCGAACTGGTAAGCAATAGTGTTCGGTTGCATTTAGCCAGCGATGTCAAGTTAGCCACCATGGTCAGCGGCGGTCTTGATTCCAATCTAGTATCTTGTGCTGCCAATCAATTTCAATCCGGCATTTGTGCTTATCACGCGGATGTTGTTGGCCCATTGAGCGAACTTCGTTACGCTCAATCGCTGGTAGCGCATACCTCACAGCCCTTGCGAGTTGTCCACTGCACGGCTGACGATTTTCTAAAACAGATGGTGCATGTGACATACCTCAACGAATGTCCGATCTCGCAGCATCCCAACACGGTTCCGTTTTATCTCGTTTGTCGTTTGGCGGCCGCCGATGGGACAAAGGTTATGTTGACGGGTGAGGGCGCTGACGAGCTTTTCGGAGGTTACCCCATGTTTCGGTCGCTGATGCGGCGCCGTCGCATGGATTGGTTTCGCGAAACAGTTACCCTGGCTCTCAATCGCGTTGGCCTTGACCGGATTGGGCGGTCTGCACGCTGGCTAATGGATGCGGACAGCCACTGGGGTTTTAATTCGAGAGCTTTTTCGGTAGTGACTCATGGAAGATGGCTAGAGCGAATCGACCAAGCTCGCGAAGCGTATGCGTTTATAAAGGATCCGATGGAGCGCGAATTTCAGTCTGATTTGTTTGGATATTTGCATAGTTATCTGCAATCCATACTTTGGCGGAACGACAGAATGGGCATGGCAGTCGGGCTTGAAAGTCGAGTTCCTTATTTGGAGAACGAACTCATTCGGCACGCGCTCAATTTACCCTTGCGGTTCAAGTGGCGAGGTGGAATGAACAAATGGGTGCTTCGTCAGGTCGCAGCCAAACAAATGCCGAAAATGCTGAGCTGGCGAGCCAAGCGAGGTTTTCCCGTCGCAACCGCTGACTTACCCATAGCCACATCCAACTTCTTTTCAGATGGATTTTTGGAGAATACATTCCGCATGGGCCGCAAGCAACGCGAATCGCTTCAGAGATCCTTCCCAGAATTGCGATTCCCACTGCTTGCAACAGAATGTTGGGGCAGACTGTTCTTTATGGGAGAGGATACCGAAACCGTCACGCAATCAATGATACGCAATGCCCACTAGTCCCGAAAGGCGCAGATCGCAAGTGAGAGCTGTCAGGTTACATGTAAAACGAATGGCCAAATGGATGCTGCAAATTCATTTGCCTGTTGGACGGCTAACCAGGCCGCTGTTCGGGATGTTTTACCAGTTGCATGTTGCACTGCGAACGATCCTGGGCTGGTCAATCCGCTTCTTATGGTTCGAACCTCTGTTCCGTAGTCAATGCCGCAGTGTTGGGCGTCGATTTTGCATGGAGCAGCTACCCTACATTATCGGACATGGAGAGATTGAGATTGCTGACGACGTGCAGCTATCGGGAAAACCAACTTTCGTGTTCAGTTCGCGACATGGCGAGCAGCCCAGGGTGCTCATTGGAGCTAGATCCTTTTTGGGCCATGCGTGCACACTGATCGTAGGAAAGCGAATTTCTATCGGAAGCAATTGCTTGATTGCGTCTGGAGTGCGGATTGCGGATTTCGATGGTCATCCACTATGTGCTGCGAAACGCAGGTTAGGTGAGCCGTCCGCCATCGAGGACGTGCGACCAATCTGTATTGGTAATGACGTGTGGATCGGCCACGGAGCCGTGATCTTGAAGGGAGTTCAAGTCGGCGATCGTGCCGTCATTGGCGCTCATGCAGTCGTGACCAGCGACGTAGATGCAGATACGGTCGTGGCTGGTAATCCGGCTCGATGCGTCAAGATCTTGAGGTAGCCACCATGCTCGAGCAAGCGTATCGAAAGATTATCATTCCTGGATTCGAATCCATTCTTAAACAGCGCAAGGCGTTTCGCTACTGGCAGGAGCTTGAGGAGAGTCAATGGTGGTCACTCGATGAATTGGAGGCCCAGCAACTGGTTCGGCTTCAAGCGTTGGTCCAACACTGTTTCGAGAAGTCCGTCTATTACAGTTCGCTTTGGAAATCGAAAGGATTAAGCGTTCGAGATTTGCAAACTCTCCAAGATTTCCAGGCGTGGCCAATAACGTCGCGCGACGTCATGCGTGATCAGGTCGAACAAATCCGATCACGAGACAAAAGCTTGCGCGTGGTCACGAAATCCACAGGTGGTTCAAGTGGTTCACCGCTAAAATTCGTAATTGATCACGAAGCAAACGATCGGAGGATGGGAGCCGCATACCGTGGCTACGCCTGGGCAGGCGCAGCCCCTGGGACTCGACAGACGCATCTTTGGGGTGTGACTCTTGGTAAGTCCTCGCATTGGCGGCGATGGAAAGAACATCTCTATTCTCGCTACCTTTACCGCCGGGACGTACTGAATTGCTTTGAATTGAGCGACGCATCCGTTCCACAGTTTCTTCAGCGAATGCATCGTTTCCGTCCAGATGTGCTGGTAGCCTACACCAATCCGCTTTGCTCGTTTGCGCGCGCAATCGAAGAACGCGGATTGAGCCCATATTTTCCCAAGGCAATCATCGTTGGCGCGGAAAAACTGCACGGATTCCAGCGAGAGTTAATCGAGCGAGTCTTCAGAGCGCCCGTTTTCGAGACCTATGGCTCACGGGAGTTTACCTTAATAGGCGCTGAGTGCGAGCGGCATACGGGCCTGCATTTAACGCACGACAACCTTCTCGTTGAAGTCGTAGATGACGAGGGTAGCCCGACGCCGGCGGGCGAAGAAGGAAACATTGTCATCACGGATCTATTCAATATTGCTATGCCCTTTGTCCGCTATGCGATTGGCGATCGAGCGATTGCGGGCTTTGAAACGTGCGAGTGCGGTCGCGGGCTGCCACTTTTAAGAAAGGTCGTGGGAAGACAATTGGATATGCTTGTCACGGCCGATGGACATCAATTGGCTGGCGAGTACTTCCCACACTTGCTGAAAGACTATGAGTCCGTACGTCAGTTCCAAGTAGTCCAGAGTAGATGCGACCAAATTGAGCTAAAACTGGTTGTCAATAGTGGTTGGGGGCCAGAGCTACGTGAAGCCTTGCGCAGAGAAGTCCAATATTCGATTGGTAAATCGACAAATATAGTCATCCATGAAGTTGATAGCATACCGCTAACGCGCGCGGGCAAATTGCGAGTTGTCATAAGGGAAAGTAGTGTACTTCTCGCCGAACGTCACGATCCTTCGACACCACCGAGTTTAGGTCCACGCCATTGCACTCGCCCGTAAGTTTCCGATGAAATGAATATATGCTATGTGATTGCTGACCTAATACATCGTTTCCGTGGGCTTCGTAGAAACACGAAAACGGAGGCCAGAGAGAACGACCGCAGCGCCTACTGGATTTGGCAGTTTGAAACGTCTCCTGCATACTTTGCCAAATTCTTCGATCTTGAAAACCGCTTGGTCGGCGCGGATGTAATTGACATCGGCTGTGGTCTAGGTGGTCGCACCTGCTATTTAGCGACTCAAGGCGTACATAGCATTGTAGGGACCGACATCAATCACGTTGAGATTGACCATGCAACCAGGCTCGCGACGCAATTGGGAGACATCGATATCCGTAGGAAAGCTTCCTTTGAAAAAGTAAGTGAGGGTGCCGAACATTCGATCAACGGTAAACAATTCGATATTGCATTATTAGTTGACTCACTAGAGCACGTTTGCAATCCGATATCCATGCTAAATTTAGCGTACTCACTCTTGAAGCCTGGCGGCGTTTGTTATTTCAGTACTTGGGGTTGGTATCACCATCAAGCATCACACGTGGGCTCGATTGTCCCAATACCTTTTTTGACTCTCCTGTTCTCAGATCGTAAAATCCTCGATGCCGTCCGTAAGCTAGTTGATCAACCCTACTATCACCGCACTATTTGGGATTCTGAGCCTCCGTCCGCACGTTGGCAGGCTTGTCATACGCTTCATGATCGTCCGGGTGAGTACCTCAATAAATATACGATTGCAGATTTCGAGAGGTCGATGCAGAACTCCGCATTTCCCGACTATCAGCTCAAGGTCCAAGGGTTTTCGGCTCGGCGACATCGCATACTTGCGGCTTGCAATTTTCTCACGAAAATCCCATTGATTCGTGAGGTCTATCACTCTGCGATTTTTGGCAAGTTGATCAAAGAGGGCGTGAATCAATCACTTAGCTTTGAACTTGCGAAGCCCGCATGTGATAGGAGATGGAGGGAGGCGCGATGAAACGTGCCGTTCGAGCCATAGCAATTCTTTATTTTGTGATGCTGGTTATCATTTGGAGTTGCATACATTTTGATACTGGGAAGTTTTGGCCCACAACACTTTTTCTATTCGCACCTCGCTGGGTCGTAGCGATTCCGCTGATCGTTCTGGTTCCGCTTACGTTGGCAACTCGCATTAAGTTGACGCCTGTGTATTTCTTGCACTGCTGGATTATTGCTTTTCCGATCATGGGTTTCTGTCTCAGTTGGACGAGTTTTGGGGACGGCGGTAGACCGCAATCGATAAGAGTTATGACATGTAATCTCGGTGCGGGCAAGATAAGACTAGGTGAACTCATTGAATTGATTAGAGACCAAAGGATCCAGGTGCTCATGTTGCAAGAGTCCCCTGTTTCACTTACCGTGCCATTATTTCAGCAACTTGGATGGTCTTTTCGGCAAGAGAACAACATGGCCATTGGTAGCTTGTTCGAATCGACGGAACTGCGAGTGCTCGCCCGCCATCCCGCAAGCAGTTACAACACCGTCGCGGCGATCGAGTGCATGATTCAGATTCCCACTGCTGCCAACAAATCTAAGGACAAGCGAGAAGTACCAGCTGACTTCACTACCATGCGTTTTGTCTGTGTGCACTTACCGACCTTCCGTCCAGCTTTTGAAAAGGCACAGCATTTCGATTCTCAAGCGGGCGTTAAGTTCATCGATTTGGGTGATACGTATCGCGAACTTGCTCAAACGATTTTGGATGACCTCAAACAACGCGATTTCTCCACTGTAATTGCGGGTGATTTTAATGTTCCCGTCGCTAGTGCCTTTTATCGCGAGTTCTGGGGGGGCTATAGAAATGCGTTCACGCGCAAGGGGATAGGGTTTGGATATTCCAAATACACTCGATTCCATGGGATTCGCATTGATCACGTGCTTGCTGACAACGACTGGGATATGAATTACGCATTCATCGGTCCTAATCTTGGGGGCGACCATTGCCCGACTATCGTTGAACTTTTCTTGATCGACAAGAAACTTGGCAATAGCGAGCGGCAGACTGGAATATACCAGGGGACCGGGTGGCACGCTCAGAAGCTGTGATTTTATAGTACTCGTCACACTCCGTTTGACGTCCGCAGTTCAAAAACCTTTGGTTTTTGAGGCAACGTCACACGGAGTGTGACGGGTACTTTCTTCGGATTCAAAAAAATCACAGCCCCTCAGAGCGTGCCACCCAAACTGCCCTCGCCTAAAAGCGTTGACTGAAAATGTCGATGGTCGCTTCGGACAGCAAATGAAAATTTTATTGATCACCACAACCTATCCTACGCCAGTCCGACCCAGGCAGGGAACGTTCAACCAAGTTCTCACGAAGGCGTTAAGCAGCAGGCATGAGGTTCGTGTAATCGCTCCGATTCCGTGGACTCAATCTGGAAGACTCATGTCATGCGACTCTGCCGCTGGCCATGGGCAACACCCCATCTATTTCTATCCACCCAAGATTCTACGCGAGTATTACCACTGGTTTTATTGGCAAGCAATTCGTTCATCGATCAAGTGTTTAGAACGACACTTCGTGCCTGACTTAGTGATGGGATATTGGCTCCATCCCGACGGAGCGGCAGCAGTTCGAGCAGCCAAGCATTTTGGCGTACCATCCATTGTCATGTCTGGTGGCACAGACTTGAGACTACTACCCCAAAAACCGAAACGTTGTCGAGCCATTTTACGTGTCCTGGACGATGCCGACCGACTGATTGTCTTTTCTCGTGAATTGGCCTCACAGGCCGAGAGTCATGGAATTTCGCGCGACAAAATCGATGTCGTTTACCGGGGCATCGACCGGGAATGTTTTTTCCCAGCGAACAAAGGAATATCCCGCACAAATTGTAATTTGCCTCAGGATGGTCCGGTTATTTTTTGGGCGGGCCGATTAGAACCTGTCAAGAATCCCTCGATGCTGCTTCACGCGGCCGCTGAGTGGAAACGATCTTGGGATGGTCGCTTCCACGTTGTCTTGGCCGGTGATGGACCATTGCGAAATCAGCTTCATCGTTTACGAAGCGAATTGCAACTAGAGACGTGCATTCACTTTGTTGGTAACTTGCCCCAAAGTAAATTGGCGCAATACTATAACGCAGCGGACGTTACGGTCTTAACAAGCCACAGCGAAGGCATTCCAAATGTATTGCTGGAATCGATCGCTTGCGAAACTCCGTTTGTGGCTACTCGAGTCGGAGGCATTCCTGAAATCGCTTCGATCGAAATGGACCGACTAGTACCAGCTGGTGATGTGAATGCATTTGCCCAGGCAGTCGTGCAATCGATCGACACGCCTCCGCGCGGACATCGAACTTTCGTTCCGTGTGACCCTGTTGCAATGGCAAGTCAGATACAGGCCGTTATTGATCTTTGCAAAGGCAATTCACAAGAGCCAAAGGAGTTGACGTACTTCCCGTCGTTGAATCGCAGAGTCTCATGATTGCCAATGTTCCAAAAAGGACTTGTTGAACATCGAACGTCGCTTGTTGTTTGTCAGCTATGCATTTCCACCCACTGGCGGCGGCGGGGTGCAGCGTGCCGCTAAGTTTGCAAAATACCTGCCCAGCCACGGATGGCGGCCGACGGTTCTTACCGTCGAGAATCCGTCGGTACCGGTCCAGGATCTTGATCTATCGGATGAACTCGATCCAAGTACAAAGATCATTCGTGCGCGAACCTGGGAACCCAGCTACGGGATCAAGAAACGTTTGGCCGCATCTGAGCGAAGCGGCAGTGGCACCTTGCGCGGAATGCTGCGACGAATAAGCATGCGGTTCTTGCAGCCCGATCCACAGGTACTTTGGAATCAATCTGCGTTTCGTCAAGCGGCGAAAACGCTTCGCTCGCAGGCATACGATGTTATCCTAGTCACTGGTCCTCCATTTTCGTCATTTCTGCTCGGTTGCAATTTGAAGAAGCGCTTTGGCATACCGCTCGTCTTAGACTTTCGAGACGAATGGCTGATCGCCTGCCAATACCTCGAAAACTATCAACACAGTGGGGCTTCGTACCGTCGGCAATATGCATTGATGCAAAACGCACTCAAAGCGGCAGATGCCGTGATCGCGACAACTCAAGCTAGCGCTGGTGAATTGGCTCGCCACTGCTGCAAAGCCAACAGCGCTGCGAGTGTTACTTGCATTTACAACGGCTATGACCCAGACGACCTGCGGCTTCCAACACGCGAGAGTGTCGTGTCGTCTAAACTGCGGATTGTTTACACAGGAACGCTTTGGAAATTGACCGATGTCAGTCCTCTAGTGTCGGCCCTTCTTAGACTTCAAGATCTCTCACCTCAGCTCGCTTCAAAGATTGAATTGATCATAGCCGGTCGACAGACGCCAAGTCAGTGCGAAGTTCTTGACAAGCTCGCAGGCTCGGCAATTACCGTCGTACGCCATGAATATTTGCCCCACTCGCAGTCACTGCAACTGGCTTTGTCGGCAGATCTATTGGTCCTGTTGCTGGCTGACGAACCCGGGACAGAAAGGGTTGTACCTGCCAAGATGTTTGAGTATTTAGCTCTGCAAAAACCTATTTTGGCTATCAGTGCGCTTGGCGAAACTAGCGATTTACTCAGACAGCATTCGCAGTCATTTTTGTTTCAACCAAACGAAATCGAAAACCTTTCCAATTGGCTGCATGATCTGCTGCATGCTTGGCCACAACGTACATCTCTCCAACCTGATGCGCCGAATCCATTTCCAAAGTCCATAACCCAGTTTTCCAGGCCAAACCTCACTGGCCAACTTGCAACCATTCTTGACGCAATTGGAAGAGGTGTTTTGTGCAAGCCGCATTAGTAGTCGTATTCTGGTTATCTTTTGCAGGTCTTTTTCACACCTATATCGGCTATCCATTGTTCGTTTATCTAGGAGCGAAGTTTACCCAAAGTACACGTCGCACTCCACTTGAGCATACCGACCATGATCTTCCTGAAGTAACCGTCCTAATCGCTGCGTTTAACGCGGAGCAACTTATTCACCAAAGAATAAAAAATATTCTCGCGTGCGATTATCCAGCCCATCGCCTCCGGATATTGTTGGCGTCTGACGGTAGTACTGACTCGACTGTGTCGATCGTTGAGAACTTTTGCCAGCCTAGCATTCTCGCGATTTCTTTCGTACATCGCAGAGGCAAGTGTTTGGCACTGTCAGATGCGATTCGCCAAATCAGCTCAGAAGTTGTCTTGTTGACCGACGCTTCGACACACTTCGATAGAACAGCGATCCGAAACTTGGTGAGGCATTTTGTTGATCCACGCGTTGGCTTGGTAACTGGCCGCGCAGCGATTGTCGACGAAAATGGAGATCCATCTGAATCGCTTTACTGGCGATGTGAGATGAGCGTTCGACGTTCGGAGTCACAGCTGGGGATTATGCTGGGGGCGAGCGGAGCCATATGGGCTGTACGTCAGAAGTTATTTGTTGAACCACGGCGCCCAGTTATCAACGACGATTTGGTGCTACCCATGCTCGTGCGTCTCCGTCATGGCTGCGAGATTGTGCATGACGAGACTGCCATAGCATATGCGATCAGTTCCGGAGGGATTTTCGGCGAGTATCACCGTCGCTGTCGCATCGGCGCAGGTGCCTTTCAATGCTTACCCATATTGAGCGAACTCCTCCATTGGCGCCATTTCAATCAAGCGATCGCATTTGCCTCCCACAAGCTGCTGCGTTGGCTGAGTCCGTTTCTGCTTGGGGGGCTGATAATCACCAACATGGTCTTGAGTCCCATTCCTTTCTACGGTTGGTTCCTTTGCGCCCAAGCCGGAGGCTATCTGCTTTCGGTGCTGGGACTATTTGCGCCCAAGCAAGGCCACTTCCCCGTGCGGTTGGCCCGAGCGGCATCGGCATTCTTGGTGATGAACGTCGCGTTTTTTACGGGATTCTGTCGCTGGCTAATCGCTCCCCACAATGTTATTTGGAACCCCACGCCACGACCTTTGCTTGAAGCAACTCACATGGTTCTACGCAACGAGAAACGCACTGCCGCGTGAAGACACTGCCGCGTGAAACGGCAAGGAACGGGATCAACAATATGATGCGTTTGCGAGGCTTGGAGCTAGGCGCATTTGCCCGTGCCGTAACTGCGGGCTGGCAATCCATTCCTAATGCCACTCACGTCTTTGTTTGCGTGGCAGATCACTTCGAACCCGACTGGCAGGGTGCGTCTCCGACTAAACAACATGAGCGAGTTGCTCGCTGGGTAAACGATTATCCTCGATCGGTCATGCCCTTTAGCGATTCTCGCGGTCGCCCTCCACAACATTCGTTTTTCTACCCAATCGAATGCTATAAAGCGGATTTGATTGATAGCCTCGGACAGCTCGTAAAAAGTGGCTTCGGAGATATCGAAGTTCATCTCCATCATGACAACGATACCGCTGAGAAACTACGAGAGCTTCTTTGTCGATCGACAGAAAACCTGCACAATCGGCACGGATTGCTTAGCAAAGATTCCGCAGGTCAGGTTCGGTATGGCTTCATTCACGGAAATTGGGCGTTGGATAACTCACATCCGGATGGTCGTTGGTGCGGCGTCAACAATGAACTGACGATCCTTCGCGAAACAGGCTGCTACGCTGACTTTACTATGCCGGCTGCGCCCCATCCCGCTCAGGTTCGCACGATCAACAGCATTTACTATGCGATAGATGATCCCGAGCAGCCCAAATCTCATGACATCGGCATTCCGGCAGTTGTGGGAGTTGATCCACCAACGAACGGATTGTTAATGATGCAAGGCCCACTTCTCGTCCGCCAGCCTCATGTATGGTCTAGACCGCGTATCGAGAATGGCAATATTGCCAGTTCGCAACCACCGATACTGGAGCGTTTGCGAGACTGGATGCGCGCTCGGGTTAAGGTGAAGGGACAAGACGAATGGTTGTTTATCAAGCTACACGCACATGGCGCCCAGGAAAAGAATGCAGACGTTTTACTTGGACAAGCCATGCATCAATTTCATCATGCACTACGTGATTTTTCCATACAGCAAGGCTTTCAATTCTACTATGCTACTGCTCGTGAGATGGCCCAATTAGTTGGACAAGCCGAGCAAGGATTTTCGACGCCTGATTTTGAACATTTGAGTTGGAGAACACTCCTGAAGTAAACGGAGTGTCAGGAAGCGTACTTCATCTGCTGGTCGGACCTATCTATTACGTAAACACTGTGTGGCTTGGACTCAATGAAACCAGTTTGCACAGGACGATGAGCGTGTGCCATCATCGCAGTCTCAACGCTGATGCTAGTAGTTGGATTCGACATTCTGCCATGCAAACTAAGGTCCGTTCTCAATCTGAAGAGTAACTCTTTCGCTATGTATGGAAGAGTGGCCAATAGAATTTTCACATCTCGGAAAAAGCTCGCAGTCTTAATGTATTCCAAATCAAGCAAGGTCTTATTCTGAACCCACGCAACGGATTGATCGTAGCCCAATTCAAGCTGAGCCAATCCAGTAATTCCTGGGCGAACTTTATGTCGTGCAGCGTATTGCGGAAGCTCTCTTTCAAATTCGTAAACAAACTCGGGGCGCTCGGGGCGAGGGCCAATGAGATTCATGTCACCGGCTAGGACGTTCAAGAACTGTGGTAGCTCATCGAGATGCGAGCATCGTAACCAGCGTCCAAGTGCTGTGACGCGAGGGTCTGATGCACTGCTCCAAACCACTCCTGTGGCTCTCTCTGCGTCCTTACACATTGTTCGAAATTTTAAGATTTGAAACTTGCGTCCGTTTTTCCCAACACGTGTTTGGCGATAAAAGACCGGTCTGCCTTCATACAAGAGAATCAATAACCCTACCAGTAACATTAGCGGCAATGCGATCGTCATCAGTATCGCCGTGAATGTACGATCGATGATCGACTTCATTGAGAAGTACTTCGAGCACTCAATGGCCTGTATGGCAGATTTTTGAGCTGTAAACGTGTCGTAAATTCGATGCTCAAGAAAATTCAACGATTCCTCAATCTGAGCATCTGCAGTCGCCGGCAAGCGAGGGCATAAATCTATTCCCTCCTTACGGACCGTGAACAGTGCGCATGGCATAGAGGTTTGGTACAGATCGCTCATGAAGTGAATTCTCTATTGGTTATGGGTGCCTTGATCATCAAGTTTGGGTGCACTGCGGCTCGCTTCAATTCCCGATGAATCTCAGAGAGGTTTTCTTCCACACTGGATTCGATTGCCTGTTCTTTTTCGACTCCCTGGTTCGGTGTGCCTTGAAGGTCACAGCGCAATTTCAGTGAGACTGCCGTTTTCCCTGAATGCAAAACGGACCCCAAAACTGCAATTCCAGTGCGACGGGCGACTTGCTCACTCAAGGCCAGTTGGTTCCAGCGACTTACTCCGCCAAAAACTGCAATCACCATCTGATCCAGCTGCGATGCCAGCAATAGACTCTCAACAGCAGACGAAATTGAAGGGCCGTTGACCACGATCGCTTGGTATTTGGCTCGCAGGCAATTCATCATTAGCTGGAAGCCTTTTGGTTCGATCCAGGATGCTCCCCCATGGCTCGGTCCTAAAGAAAAAAAATCAAGATTTTCATCCATTGAAGGAACGATGAAGTCTTGATAATTTCTCCAATCCTGGCCAAGTTGTCGTAAGCCCGGACGATGTTCGGCTGCTAGTAGGCGTGTTAGGAAACCGGTGCCATCACCGTCAATCAACAACGTCCGCCGCTGAAAGACTTTGAATGCAATCGCTAAATCTAAAGAAACAAGATGTTTCGGCTCTCGGGCAGACGCACTTGTAACTAGCACGCTCTGAAACTCTTTGTCGCAGTTTGGCGACAACATCAATCTAGCTGCCAACTCGACCGATCCATTGGTGGGATTCGACTGATCGCTGGCCATAGCTCTCCTGGAGAGGCAACTCAAACCATAAACTGGGTTCATGCTGTGCGAAACAACATCGTCGCTATTGCGCACGCGACATCCACTCCACTCGAAGTAACCAATGCAAAGGATTACTGTCAACCAACTAGCTATCGCGGCTGCCGCCGCCATTTTGATTTGTCGATTGTGGTTGGCTTGGACAGGAAGGCTTGCAGGCTCGATCAACGTAACGCGTGGTTGTGATTGGGACTCAATTTTGAATTCTTCGAGCGACTGCCAGAGGCCATCGGCAAGACGGGTTTGACGATCGACCGCATGCCTTGCCATCTCCAATTGGATGCCGTTCTTTTCGTCTGTTCTTACGACGGCGGTATCAATTTCTACCATTCTGGTACGTAGGAACTCTTTTTCGGCGTGATTGAGTTCGATTTGCTTCTTTAAGCTTGTCAAACTGATTTCTGAGCGATTCTCGATCTGAACGCGAATCTGTTCTTGCAGCTGCCTCTCTAGATTATTGAGCAACTTGTCAAAGTCAGCTCGATATTGCTGCCGATCGTTTAAGAGCCGCTTGAGTCTCGGCGCTTCATCGCTAGAGACAACTTCTCGCAACTGTTGAATCTGCAGGTCTATCTTAGAGATCTGCTCTTGGGCGGTTACCACATTAGGATGCGAATGCAATAATCTTGAGGTGGTCTGATCAACTGCATCTCTTTCATTCACCAACTTTTGCTGCTCTGCCACCAACTGGCCCTGAAGCTCAGTCCCTCGCAGTTGAGCTGCACGCAACTGTTGAGCGTAGTCTCGATACGACTGGAGCTGCAATTCATCGCGCAGGGTCAGCGATTGAGAGCTGTCGGATCCAACCTTGCTTGCCACACTGTTCAAATGCGTCCAAAGTTCGTCTAACTCAACATCTGCTAAACGAGCTGCTTTCTCAAGTTCTGCTTGCCTCCGCTGACGGTCCGAACTCGTACGTTCTCCAATTTCGGTGAGGTACGCGCGAGTGACCGAATCGGAAAGCGCCTGTGATAACTCGGGGCTTGGATGCGCAGCCGCAATACTCATTACTTCTGCACCGCTGGAGACGTCGACCTGCAACAAATCCCTTAACCAAACTGCCGCGTCATTTGCCGGAATCAACCTCTTGAATGCAGTAAGCTGCTGGTCTCGCAGTGCAGCTGCAAGTACTTGAGAAGATAGAACTATTTGCTCTTGCGAGCGCACGAAAGTTACATCATCTGCCCGGGATGATTGCGGAGCGAATACGACATCTTGATGCTGTCTGACTCGTACTACACTTGCTGCTGTGTAGGGTGCAACTGTGCAAAACCAAGTTATTCCAATCAAAATTGTTGAAACTGCAGTTCCAACTAAGACTGTCAACGCCAGATGATGCCGACAAGCAAGAACCAGTTCGCTGAATTCTGGAATGCCACGATGGTACGCTAGTTGTTGAGATAAAGTCTCGAGTCTAAGTTGATTTGCGCTGGTGGCTTCCATGACCTGTTTCTTTAAAAGAAGTCTGCCGTTTGATCAATTAAACAATGGGATTTCGGCGCAGTTCAACCCAAACATGGGATCGTCCATAAACAGGCAGAAACTGAGCGAGGTTTCCTCACTCGTGACAAACGTCATTACCGTTGCAGCTGGACAACGACCTTAGGCGAGAGGCAGCTGAAATCCTACCGTAGCCAACTCGTGGCACGGGCGTCTCTCCCGTCAATACATGGGCGGGACACCCATGCCACTTCTTGTGTCGTTGATCAAACTGCGGTCTAGAATTGGCTCGGCCAATCTTCCCTCGTTCGATTGTGGTTGTTCTTTCTGTCCCAAATCTTTCTGTCAAAAACGGATGACACTTTGATGCCAGCGTTTCATCGAGTTAGAATCGTACATTTCGAAAATAATTGAAAATGAGTGTGGATAACTGATTGGCGGCGTCGGTACAACATTGTTGGACCTTAGCGACCGACGAAACTAGAATCTTCCCAATCCGAAAAAAACGAACAAAGTAAGGAATTTACCGATGAAATTCAAACTGCAGATGATCGCGACGGTAGTTGCGATCGCTTTTCCGATGCTGGCCTCGGCACAGGAGGAACGCAAGAACCGTGCGCCGGGCAAACGGCCCGATATGCAACGGCCAGATTTTGTTCCAGGAGCTGGTGGTTTTCCTGGTGGACCGATGGCGATGCTGCAAATGCTACCAATCATGAAGGTACTCGATACAGATCAGGACGGAACGCTCTCCGCAACCGAAATAGCCAACGC
>JAYTVL010000672.1:0-9694 GCA_043744075.1 Pirellula sp.
TGACTTGCCACTTGGATCATCGCTTTCCTCTTCGTCGAGAATCAAAACCTCCGAAAGTTTTTCCGATCTATGAGGAAGGTGTTCCTTAAGACAATACGTTGCCGAAAGTCGATCGAGTAGCAATCGAACCGCGAGGAATTCTTCGAGAGAGTCCTTGGGCGATGGGTATAGCATCCAACTCGCATTGCAGGACATCTGTTCGAGCATACCTGTCCAACCTGGCAAGGCCAATAAAGTCCTTTTGATGTATTCTTCAAATTTGTCCGGTTGGACTCCTAACTCAGCCAAGGAATTCGCGATGGATTCGATCGGTGTCGAAACGGTTTGACGTTCCGTCGCGATCATCGCCCTCAATGGTTTTAACCAACTTTCCGTCCACAGTGACTTTTCGGCAAAAAGCGATAGAAAACAACGATAAATGCCTTCTTCCCGTTGAGGGATCGACCAACCAGCAAATCCCTGATCCAAAAAAGCCGATGTAATTCGAATCAGTAAATCGTGAACTTGTAGATCGCAATCGAAGTGAGATAGTTTCAACAGGATATCGCGATGCCGATTCGTCGATGGCGTTTCGTAGTGCATTCGAGAGGTACCTCGAACACCGTTTTGACAAATTCTCCAAAGCAGTTGAAGAGTAAGTTGTTGCCACTTAGAATCGTTCCAAGACTCGATGGTCCGCATCGGAAATTGCATGAATACGCTGCGAATAGAGTCTGGGATCTCCGTCGACCAATCGGATAGATGCAGTCGTAAATCTCGCATGATCCAGTGACGGGTTGCTTCCAACAACGCAAATCCTGTCTTTGGTTCGACCCCCGTTTGAAAATGTTCGAGTGCGTCGCTTTGGGCAAAAAGCCATTGGATTTCTGCATCGCTGCCGGTAAGAACGGGATGGCGAAGCATGCTGTACAGTAAGTCATGCCGGGTTGTTCCCAGGGCTATTTCCTGTGGTCCTGACTGCCCAAGGTCGCGGCTCAAGACAGCTTGGAGGTCTTGATCTTGAATGCGACCGCAGGTCATCTCCTCACGGTATCGCGATTCTTGCCAATACGGTTGCGATCCATATGTCCTCAATCCTTCGAGAACTGCTTCGTCAAACGGCAAATGCTCAAATGCATGCAGTGTGTTGTGGTGGATGAAAACCGCAATCGGCCCCTGAGTCGGCAAATAATGTTTGGCATGTTCGATTGCGTGGCGAACGGAATCCAAACGTGCTTCGGCCATTGAACTGGAAGTTTGAGCGTTCAAATCAAGCGAGGCATTCACAAGAGTCTAGACTTCAAGCGGTGAAAATGATCTGTGGACGACTGGACCCAAAGGATACTTCATGAGGTTGGTGTGGTAAGTATGTCACAACAAAGGGCATTATTACAGTCGGAAAAATTACAAAACAGCAAGACTTCTAGGATGGCGAATTCGTAAATCCGCATTGCCTGCATGAAATAAACAATGGACCAATTCGGTACGGGCATCTTATTCATCGCTATCGTGCTTTTGCGGAAGACGATGATGCTCAGCTGACGGGTGGCACGCCCAGAGGCTGCGACTTTATAGTACTAATCACACTCCGTGTGATTTTCGCAATTCAAAAACCCTTGGTTTTTGAGGCAACATCACACGGAGTGTGATGGGTACTTTCTACAGATTCAAAAAATCACAGCCTCTCAGAGCGATAGCGATGGGCGTGGATTTGAAGTCAAAAGCAATTGACACTTCACACGCCCGAACGTGCCTCAGAGCGTGCCACCCAATTTGCAGGTAGTCTGACCATGTCTAAGCTACACATTCTAACTCTGTTCTTATTGGCTTTCGGTTTTCCAATTCGGGCAGACGCGACAGGTCCAAACATTGTGATGGTCTTCATCGATGACATGGGCTGGGGCGATTTTTCTTGCTTTGGAAACACCGAAGCGCAGACGCCCAACGTAGACCGACTAGCTGCAGAAGGAATCCGCTTTTCGCAATTCTATGTGAACTCACCCATTTGCTCCCCTTCGCGATGCGCCTTAGCTACTGGCCAGTATCCGCATCGCTGGAAAATCACTTCCTTTTTAAATAACCGAGCAGACAATGAACGTCGCGGAGTCGCGAATTGGCTCGATCCGTCTGCACCGACGCTTGCTCGTATCCTTCATCAAAACGGTTATGCCACAGGCCACTTTGGAAAATGGCATCTCGGTGGTCAACGCGATGTAGCGGACGCACCTGCCATCAGCGATTATGGCTTTGATGAATCCCTAACCAACTTTGAAGGCATCGGCGCTAAATTGCTGCCGCTCACGATGAAGCCGGGGGAAGAAAAACCTGGACGCATTTGGGCAGACGCGGTGCGCCTTGGCGAGCCCGTCACGTGGATGCAGCGATCGAAAATCACCAGCGGCTTTGTCGACGCTGCTATTACATTTGTGGATAAAGCAGCAGCGAGCGGCAAACCATTCTACGTAAATCTCTTTCCAGACGACGTTCACAGTCCTTTCTGGCCACCTGTCGACCAATGGGCGGACGGAAAACGGGGACTCTACTTGGCCGTCCTAAGAGAAATGGACCGTCAATTAGGGATACTATTCAATCACATTCGGCAAAGTCCTTCTCTGAAAGACAATACGCTAATTCTGATCTGTTCCGACAATGGGCCGGAGCCTGGCGCAGGCAACGCTGGCCCATTTCGCGGAACCAAAGCCACGCTATACGAAGGCGGAATTCGCTCGCCCCTTATTGCATGGGCGCCTAGCTTAATGGACAAGGCAAAGTTAGGCGCGAAGAACGATACTTCCGTCTTCGCTGCTTTCGATCTTGCGCCCTCACTGCTTTCTATCGCAGGGGTAACCGCTCCGTCGGATACTAGCTTCGATGGCGAAGACCTTGCGTCCGTTCTGCTAGGAAGAAACACAGCGTCTCATTCAGTACCTATCTGTTGGCGACGTCCGCCAGATCGCAAATCGATGCAGACCAATGAGCTTTTGCCGGACTTGGCCATTCGCGAGGGGGAATGGAAGCTACTTTGCGAATACGATGGCACTCAGCCGAAACTGTACAACCTTGCTTCCGACCAGGGAGAGACTACCAACGTTGAAGTTCAGCGACCTGACCTCGTCGCTCGCTTGACCAAAACGGTGCTCGCTTGGCACAAGTCCATGCCGCCCGACAACGGCCCGTCGCTCAAGTAGTCCAAACCCCGGATTCCATTGTTAAGTGCACTCCCCAAGCCATGGCCCGATGAAAATGCTTTCGTCGAGGAAACTTGGCGCTTGCAATGTCAGTCCACACAGCCAAATGGATTCTTGCTCCCTTCTCCCCGGTCGTCCGGGTAGAAGGGCTGGGGATGAGGGGATTAGAGTTCATCGCGGTCGACCACCGACAATTTATTGCTTCGCTTCGTTTTGTAAGTCAGCTTTGTGCGAAGTCGATGGATGCGTTGGAGTGACTGTCAAACTTGGAGGATGAATTAGTGCCGAATTGATGGTTCTTAACGGCTGTAGGACATCCGGCCACTTTTCCACTTCGCGTCGGACTTCTTCCATTTCGCGAGTCAACCAGCCTTTCTCAAATTCGATTGTTTCCATCCTTAGTGATCCTCTCTAAATCGAGTGAAAATTCGTTGATCGCTGCTTCTTCCATTGCCATGTTAATCTTTTGAGTGCGGGAAGGGTACTCCCCAAGCCGTGGGGTGGCACCTCCAAATTTCCAGTCATGGGCATATTGAATGGTACGTCTTGTTTTTGAATCTTTTTGTTACGCATGACGCGCACGTAGGCTCGAATGGACCCGAATCAATAGTCCTAACTTTAGAACCACTCTCCAATGCGAATTGAAATGTACTCTCGTCCTTCGTCGGAGTCTACGATGGTATTACTAAGATCGTTTTGATAGCGACTCCAGAAATCCTGAATCGCTTTTGTTTTCGTCAGTTTAGAAAGCCTTACTTTGCTCCCTCCGAAAAAGCCTGACATCCGTTGTTGCAGTTTCGGATCATTTTCAAAAAGAAATCGTTCTAGTTGTTCTTTTCGCTCGTGATGAGATACGTTCAATCCCAAACTTTTGGGCAACAGTTGAACGAACATTGTAGCGGAACCGAAGTGCGGGTTTTCGATGATGGATCCGACGATGACGTCTCCTTCTTCTCGCTCGAATCGATACACATCGGGTGCTGCCGCCCGAGCTTCCTTAAGTAGATTTATCGCAGTTTCTTCGGGCATGGATAGTGTCTTCGACCACTGCCAGCGAACCGAACCGCTATGGTCGAAAAACACTACAGAAGCATTCACCATCCCGACATCAGCGGCTAAATTGCAAACACGAATCGCGGCGGCCAATTCCGATACATTTGCCTTTTTCGCTAATCGTTTTAATGCCGCTGAAACAATGGGCAAGTCAGGGATCACTTGCTTAACGATCAAATCAGGCAAAAGGATTTCCGAAGCAAGCTCATTAACTCTTTTCTCGTCATCCAGATCAGACGAAAGCATCTGCTCATACGATTCGCCGACAATACCGGGAATTCCGAGAATCAGATGTCCGAGTTCATGTGCGAGAGTAAACCTACGTCGAGTTGACCCCAATCGACTATTGATACGAATTATCACTCGATTGTCGCGCGCTAAACACCAACCATCGCACCCGGACATCTCAGATTCACGAACACTGATTCCAAGCTCTTCAACGAGTGCTTCTGGGCCACGAGGAAAATGTTCGAGAGCAAACTTCCGTGCTGCTTCTGGCGTGATCATTTCCGAAAAGATTTGATCCCAGCAAGTCACTGATGTCGCATAGAAGATCTCGCTTCGTACTGTTATCAAGCGACGCAAGATCCTGGCAACGAAATGCGACCTGCAAGTCTGGATGTAGCGTCAACAAACGTACTAAGTGTCTATCGATGTCTTGGTCAAAGTTTCCATGGATCAACAGCATCGATTCGACTTTTATTTGGGAACGGATTTGTGGTAAACTTGAAACCGATTGTTGATTGGACCTTTGTCGCGACAGGCGCAGTTTTGGAGGTTGACGATGGCAAACGTTGAAGAACGACTTGCAAAGGTAGAGCGGGAGATCGAGTTACTTCGAGACCAACGTAGAACATGGCCGATATCACAAGTCGATGAAAAGTACAAAGGCGGCGAAGTTTTGGAGGAAATTTTTCGCTTGGGTATTAGATAAGGCTCCGAACAAAATTTACGTTCCAACTACGTGGGAAACTATCAAATCTACGCAATCGCCCAATTTCCCATCTCCATTAATTTGCCAGTCTGCAATCTGAACAAGTCGATCAAGAACATCAGCCTCTGTTTGGTGCGATTGAACCAACTCCAACGAATGCATGCTTCCGCTATCAATTAGACGTTGGGCTTGTAGCTGATCGGCGATATTGATGTAAACCAACTTAATGGAAACGGGTTCCAGAATCTTTTTTAGTTCTTCCAAAACGTGGACGTGCCGAATACCGTCAACAACCACGCACATTCCCTTTTTCCACCCAGCGGAAATTAGCACATCAGTGCAAAAACCAGAGAGATCAGACTCGAAAAGTTCTTGCCCAACGTCCTGCTGTATCGTGCGGTCTGAGGAATCTAAACCACGCGCTGCTACGACCGTTCTCAGATAGTCACCGAATGATGCGAATGGAACGTTCAGTTCCGTCGCAACTCGCCTCGCAATGGTTGTCTTCCCACTTTTTATACGCCCCGAGAATCCTAAAGCGAATTTCATTCGTCCCATAGTTGCAATTGCCTTGTCCTGCGTTTGACTACTACCCATCCTCGGCGATCGCGTTTGTCGATTTCGAAGGGTTGTATTCTCGACACATTGCTAATCTGCATTAAAGTCGCGTACGCCGCATCGTGGCGATCGTTCCAAAAAGTTGGGTCTTCAGCGCACATGGCTTTCTGAAAGCGCGTTTGAAGTTCGACAAGTGTTTCTGATTCGACCCGATAGGACCATACATTGCCAATTTTGCATATTCCCTTGATTGGTCCTGCTGCCTCTTTGATGAGTAGTACATCGCCCGTTTTCACTACACCAAATGGATCACAACGGTTGACCGAGAAACGTGACTCGACAGTTTTCGTCCCATCAAAAACAAAACCGAGGTAGGGTTCAACGAAGATTCCCAAATGGACGGAGACACACTGTGGAACCTTAACTACGTTTTCGTGAAAATATGTCGCCCAATCGTGTAAATCCTTGATTGCATTGGTGGTTCTCTCAATCCAATTGCTCTTCATGACATTTGGACTCCCTGCACCCCGCTAAGCAATCTACGCTCGTTTGCTTCCAACTGCGCAAGGCGCACGATCTGGGACAATGCAACGATACGCCGAGGGCAGGAATGTATTCGATCAAGACTGTTTGGGCATTTCGTGTCTTTGTCGGAAATCGTTGAAGCAACATCAAACAATTCGTTTGGAGCTTCGCACGAAAAGACTCGATTGCCAGATGTCCAAACATCGACTTCTGTCCTAAGTGGATTACTTCGACTGACCGAGTTCATCACGTTTCCTGGAACCAACGGAATCACTCTTGGATCAATTGATCGTGAACGTACGACTGAGCGAATTCGAATTCTAGTTTCAAATACCGAAATTTCTTTCCATTGGTCAGGTTCGATGGCAAATGGTCGGTCGACACGGTTGTGAAAATGCTTTTGAAATGTCATAAGCGTGCCGCATCTCCAGGATCCCAATGGACAGTGAATCCCCAATTTCCGTAGTGTATTGTGCTCGAAATGTGGAGTCTCATACGGTAGAACTCCTTCATGAACACTTTCGAAGTTCAACCCAAGTTGGCGCGCAAAATCGAACAGTCGAATTCGTTCGCTCGCTACACCGTCACGTGTTCCAATCGGGGGTACGCTGATCAGTACTTTGCCGTTGATGTTGCACATCTGAGCAGCAACCCAAAGGAATGCCCGCGAATGTTGTTCATACCACGGCGGATCCAGAACAACAACGTCGCTTCTAACCAAAGGAATTGGGTCCGAAAAACAATTGCAATTTACGACTTCACCGAAACGCGAAGTTCCAAAATGCTTGATCGCGGCCAAATTACTGTCTACAAACATAGTCCGGGTTTTAGGCCGACGACGAAAGTGCTCAAAGAGTGAAGGCGTTCCCAGGCAAATAACAAAATCAGAAATCAATTCGCAGACTTTCGTTAAATGGCGGACGGCTTGTAAATCAAAACGCCAATCAAAATCCAGCGGGTGAGGAACAGGGAGGTTAGTTAAAGACCGGCTCGTGATGTGAAATGCCTTTTGTTTCGCAGAATTGACAATAGTTTGGGCCTTCGTACTTGAAATTGCCCGGCTGCTTTCTAGTCGACAAACAGACTTAAGCACTTCTGACGGAAATACGCCTGGGAGCGAATGGGTTAAATCCTTTGAAGCAGCAGACCTTTCCGTAATTTTTGTATTCGGAGACAACTCGACGTTCGTTTTCCGATAGATACTTCCAGAAATAGTCGTTGCTCAAATTGTCGTCCGACCAAAGGTAAATCTGATCAGCCAAACCGCGATCTGTTAACTCCTTCATCATCCAAGGCACCCACTCGGGAACTAAAACCGGCTGACCTCCCGTCAAGTCAATTACGATCGGCCGGTTGACTTCACTCAGATAAAGGTCGATCAATTCGGACGGGGACAAAAAACTCGAATGGGACAGGTTGGCGTTCAAGAGCGCGAAGGGGACGTAGCAGTACCAGCATCGCCAATTGCAACTCGCGTTTTGAAATACTTGTGCGGTCAGATCGTCTGTCGCGTTTAAGCCAAGTGCTTTGCACGCAGGATCAATTGGAAGTGGATTTGAAGGCCAACCATCGGTAGTCAATCGCCGAAAATGCCGTATCCTTCCAAATCCATTGCAGTTCGTCGGTGCGGAAAGGTCCGATTCTTGTTCGCTACCGGCCAATCGTGTCACGAGCAATCGATTCGACGACAGATCAACAGACTTTTGGCGAAGTATGGTAGAGAATTTATCTGTGTCGATCGTCTTGCCCATTTTTTTTAATCCTTTCGAACTGATGGCACATGTTGGCAACCGTCCTGCAAGTCTGGAAGTCGTTCTTCAAGAAACATCATGGCTAGGTTTGTGAGGTATTCGATTTGCTCGGTCGAAAGAGTTACCGTCACAGGAATGTTATGCCAATACTCTACGCATTTACGGCAACATGAAGCTGTTGCATGTTGGGCGTAATGAATGGGATTCCCAGAACCCTCCATGGGGGTTTGTCGACCATCGTAAGCGTTGTTTGGCGCGGCGATCGAAGTCTTGATTCTTGACCTTACAGCAGCCCGAAGTGCTGTTCGTCCTTTTCGCTTTGCATAGTTGAGAGCACGTTGGTCAATCTCGACATGCCAAAAATGGTGGCGAATCAATTCATGCTTCAACGCATCAAACGTGTATTCAACGTCGTGCAAGTCGCGGCTGTGCAATCGATGCCAGTCTACAAGGTTGACGCCGCATTCACGACATACACCGACCTCATCCCGTTTCTTCATCTCTGTGGTTGCTTTGAAGCAATGCAGATCCTTTTTGCAGTCGGTATCGGTGCATTTGACCTTTAGTGGCTTTAGCAAATTCAACTTAAGCTTTTCCATATTCATTTCTTATTTCACTGGGTTGAAAGGGCGAGCAAAAGTATCTCGCGATCATTTTGATTGAGCTGTTGCAGATCAATACGGGATATCAATACGTTCCTCGCAATCTCCCAAGGATCTTTTCCTGTGGGTTGTAAGTTCGTCGCCGCGCCCCACCAATTCACGTCTGAAAGTGACAATCGAAAAGCCATGTAATTAGCTAGTGCCCCGATATCGACTCCCTCCATTTCCGCAACCGATGATACCGATGCCTTTAGTCGCTCAACTCTCCCTCCGGCAAGGTCTACGCACATGGCCGCAAGATCCTCTGCTCTACAGTCCAGGGAGACGTCACCGGCGAAAGAAGTAGCCTCTTGCTCTTCGTCGGAGTTGCGCCTTTCCATTGAAGTTTCGCTCTCTTCGATGACGGTTCTTTGCGGTTGTTCTGGCTCTTGTCCGGCATGATAAAATTCATGCAACATGTCGTTTAGCCAACGAGCCAACGACTTTGTTTTCTGCTTCAATACAACGATGTTTCGACCGTCTGCTCGCCAGAGCGCACCATGAAATGCACCGCTATCGCACAACGGCAATACAGGTACTCCTAAATCCCACAAGTACGAAAGTGCCGATTCAAAACACACTTCGCCATACTTCGACAAAATTTGATCTCGGCAATCATCCGCGTCAACGGGAATCGGCGTAGACTCTAGTTTAGGCGTGGCTTGTAGAACAAGCAGAGCAAGGTAATGAGCATACACCGTGTACGCACTTACTTTCTTTTGATTTGCACCACCTGGGACTTTGAAGCGAGCGATTCCCGCAGCCTCTGAACGCAGTCTTAGTGGTGATGAACTTGCTAGTTCATCTGTCTGCCAGCCAAACACTCGGCTAACCGTCGATGCGGCGAGCCAATAATCTTCATGGGTTGGGACTGTTGCTGACGTCGTGAAACGGGCAGCGATAGCGGGTGGGAAAACCCGATTCATCAAAAACGCTCGTTCGATACCGACCGATTCAAGCCGATCGAACAAAGCGGGCACGCTTTCCGCCTGCGTCGGCAGAAACACTTCTTCACGTACGGTTATTCCGAGCGCCTCAACTACTTCGCGAAGTCTAGCCATACTT
>JAYTVL010000673.1:0-37456 GCA_043744075.1 Pirellula sp.
GGGAGCAGCGCCACAATGACCACGACGGTTCGCAATGTGGCCCCCGTAGTGAATGCGGTTCCAGACGTTCAGTTAGCTCCCAGCGGCCTGCTGCACCAGCTTGTGACCTTTACCGATCCGGGACGAGACAAATGGACCGCCACTGTTGATTTTGGCGACGGCGGCGGACCGCAGCCCGTCGACGTGCTGGGTGGCAAACAGCTTTTGCTCCATCACCGTTATCAGCAGCCCGGCACATATCTGGTGAGAGTTACCGTGACGGACGACGACGACGGCGTTGGCAGGACCAGTTTCCGCGTGCGTTTGGCAGGTCAACTGGAACCGTCTCGCGTCGATGCATTCTACGGATGGTTCGACGACTACCAGCAGGAGAACAAGCCGCGCCGGCCCAGCCTTCGGTAGCCTCGCACGTGCGTCAGTTTCCTGAATTTTCGATTTCATTTTATGACCGACTTCTAACAACCATCGTAAGTGAACCCTATGACACGTTACAATACTCGCTCTCATCGTCTAGGGCACATCGAATCGCTTAAGTCGCGACCGAGAGCCGACAATCGCCGTTATCGTCTCACCATGGAAGTGCTTGAAAGTCGGCAGGTAATGGCGACGTCCGGCGGCGTTGAAAACATCCTGCTGCCGGAGTTCATTGCGCAGCTAGCCGATCCGAATGGCAATCAGCTTCCCGCTTCAGACGCCTGGTGGGCACTGCGCAGCCAGCGTAACATGGCCATCGATGAACCGATCAGCAAGGTCATGAACTTCGCCGCCCACAATGCCTTCAACTCCTTGAACGAAGGCTTTAGGATCGTACCGTTCTTCGGGCCAAATCAAATCCTGAGCCTGAGCGGTCAGCTCAACCTGGGCGCACGCTCGATCGAGTTGGATATTCATGATCCGGTTGGACCAACTTCCAACCCACTAGAGTTTACGCGCGCCTTGATTCTGAAACACAGCTTTCCACCGTTTATCGTCACTCGGAACGTGCCGTTTTTTCTCAATCAAGCATTGGCCGAGGTCCGCGACTGGCTCGATCGACCGGAAAATCACAACGAAATAATTTTTCTCGATTTCGAGGATGCAACCGAGCAGAACGAGAACGAGGCAGACGATCGACTGCTGCCCAAACTCCAAGATCATTTCGGTTCACTGATCTATACGCCCGCCGAGCGCGCTGCCGACGGTGCCTGGCCGTCGCGGGCGGAACTTATTTCGCGACGCAAACAGGTCGTCATCCTTTCACATCGTAACGACGAGTTTCACGGTCGGTTTGGAGTGCCGCAGGGGTTTGTGGATCCCAATGGCCATAGGTGGTTCGGCAGCAGCTTAGCATTTCGTGCAAATGGGGGTGGCGATCCTGTATCCGATCGCGGGAATTACAAGCAAGTGTCAATCGATGACTTCGTGTTCAACACCGCGCCGGCGGAAGATGCCAACGCCTTCTTTTCGGTGCAGAGCGACGGACTGCGAAACTTTAGCGCCCGGAGATACGACTTTTTCGACGTCCGCAATGCCGCAGCCTTGAATGTCGATTTTCTCAAGATGGATTTCCTGTTTGGCGACGACGAAGACGCGGACCTGGGCCTCAATGGGGTGCTGCCGGGTGATCCCACATTCGATCCATTCTTCGACATCCCCCAAGACAATCGAATCGAGCTGCTTGAAGCTGCCGTCTGGAGTTGGAAAAAGAACGATCCGGCCGTCGACAGGCAGATGTTTCAGAATCTCATCCTCGGCGATGGCACGGGCACCGCGATGTTTGATTTCTTGGCAGCTCGTATCGCGGCGCTTGGGAATCGACTGGATCCGGCGACGATGCAAAACCTTGCAGACATCGGTGCCGCCGCGCGCAATAACGGGCGCGACGTCGCGGTCCAGATCGACGGGCGCTGGCACTCGCGCGCGCCGTTCGCCGCATTTGCACGTCCGTTCGCCGCCCGCTCGGTCGCGCCCAACGCCGCCGGCGAATACGAATGGCGCGTCACGGCTGGCGGCTCGACGAGTTGGTCCGACGGCAACCAGATTGTGCGCAATGAGTTCGGCAGCGGATTTGTCTTCCACGGTCCCGTCAACGGCTTCCAGAACGTCCAGCTCAGGAACGCCTCCAGCGGAGCCGACGTCTGGATCAACGTGCACGACTTCGATCACGATGGCAACTGGCAAATCGGCAACCGCGCGCCTCGAATCACCTCGCTCAACGTACAACCTGCCGCCATCCGCGAAGGCGAAAGCGTGCAGTTGACGGTTGCGTTCTCCGATGATCCAGAAGGTCACGTGTTGAACATTGACTGGGGCGACGGGTCAGCTCGGACGGTCGTACATGCCAATGCGTCACAGTCGTTCGCTGTCGCCTCGCATATCTATCGAGATGACAATCCGACTGCAACCGCTGCCGACGTCTACGGCATTCACGTCACGCTTACTGACGACGGCGGCTCGCCCGCTTTGGCGTCGACACAGGTGACAGTCAGCAATCTTGCCCCCACCATCGGCAACGTTGCAAGCGATGCGACTTTCGCCAATCCAGCCGCCGAAGGCCAAGCAATCCACATCCTCGCAGGCTTTACCGATCGCGGAACTCTCGATTCGCATCGCGCAACCGTCGACTGGGGTGATGGCAGCGGTTCGCAACACCTCGCCGTGAATCAGGGGGCAGGCTCGGGAACTGTTATGGGCAGTCACGCTTACGCCGTTGGCGGGGTCTACACGATCACTCTCACTCTGGTCGATGACGATACCGGCGTCGCCAAAGCAACCACGACTGCGGTCATCACGGGCGTCGGGCTGAACAACGGCACGCTGTTCATCATTGGCGGCCAAGACGACGATAATGCCAGCGTCAACCAGACCGGCTCTGGAAATCTTACCGTCCTCGCAAACTTCCTCCGCGATAAGTCCCGCTCCTTCAATGCCGCCGTCGTCAGTCGGATCATCGCCTACCTGGGCGGGGGAAACGATCACCTGAATGTTGCCAACAACATAAGAATCCCGCTAGTCGTCCATGGCGGCGACGGGAACGATCACCTTAGCTCAGGCGGCGGGCCCAGCGTTCTACTTGGAGACGGTGGGAACGACCAACTCGGCGGGCAGGGCGGCCGCAGCATCCTCATCGGCGGATACGGTGAAGATTTTCTTGTCGCCGGCACTAGCGGTGACGTGCTCATCGGTGGGAACACCGATTCTGATGAAGATGATAACGCCCTGCTCAGCGCAGTCTCGACCTGGAACGCACCAAACAACTATGCCGCCCGCGTCGCGGCCATTGATGCGTTGCTCGTCGTTTGGGACGACGGAAATCAGGACCGTCTCACCGGCGGCGCCGGGCTCGACCTGTTTTACGATGGCACTGAAGACATTCTGGCGGCCGTCAAGAAAGGTGAAGTGGTCTTTCCGTCTCGCTACCGCCTACTGCGGAGGCGGTGATGAACCGAGAGCGGCTCGCTGGGGCAAGTGCCGATAGGGGGGTACGCGGTGGGCGCGACGTTCCGGCCTTTGGAAGCACATTCAGACTTGCCGATCCGATCCGATCAACTTGAATTTCTTGTTGAATTGGACGCAGGTCTATCGAGCAAACTGGACATCATCGAGTCTAGTTTCCCGACCGGGTAGGATTCTCGTTCCTCTTCAGTCAGGGATTGCCATCGCTCTGTTTGTAGCCAACATCCGTCAGGCGAGCGAAGCGCTCCATTGGGCAATCGAAAAAGCGTCGACGAATCGAAGGCCATGCCACCGTTCGATCGAGCCCAATTTTCAAGCTGAAAGGTAATCCCAGAATTTCGAACTCCACTTTTGCCCCCGGTTGGTGACATGAAAACCGTCTCCCCATTCGCTGTACGCTCAACCTTCCACAGTGGGTTATTCGCAACGATGATTTCAAATGGTTCATTCAGAAACAGGCTGACCGGACGAAATCCTTGATCATCAAGCACTTCGGATTGTTGATAAATTGAGGCCGACATAATAAAATCTCTTTTCGCGACTACACGATGCCATTTATCGTATTCCGGCGAAGACAATTCTGCCAGTTGAAAGCAAGCGTTTCCACTTCTATACCCTGGATGGTAACCCGAACGCATGATTTTTGACCATTTCGCAGCGTCGATGTCAGGTTCATGCGAAGGAGAAGTGCAAAGTAGGATTGAGGAATGGACGAGTTGAGTTTGTAGAAATGTCGTTCAGCCGCCCGAACGAAGTTCGCGTGCGCCCACTTCGGCTTATGAGAAAGAAGAGGCGGCAAAAGAGAAAGCCATCCTGCAAAGCCATCGTACTCAAAGGCGCTCAAGGCAAGTGTCCATGAGAACTACGCGGCGAATATGGCGCAGCCTTCGCAGGCCCTTAGCGATCGGCAACCAGCACGCTTGGCCGACCGATCGGCGACAACCGAGGCTCGCAGCCGACTGGAAACAAGAATCCAAGACTCGCCGATCACGGTTGAGAACATATGATTTTGGTCGAGCTAGACGTAAACAATGAAGGTTTCGATCAAATCTTCAGCGACGTTAAATCGAACGAGGCTATCCCGACCTGGACTTAGGGTAATTTGCGAGACGGCCCCACGCGATACGATTTTTGTCTGCACATACGTATCCTTTCCTGTTCCTCCGATCAGTGAATCAGCAACTAGATCGCAGCCGCCAAAGAGAAAGTCGTGTCCGGCATCGCCTTCTGCTTCACAATCGTTAGTAAGAGTGCCCATAAATCGTCACGATCGGAAAGCGACTTAAAATTTCCACGCGCGGCGCCGCGACATAGACTATCAAAAACACTGACGGCAATGTCCTCTTCGTCGAAGGATCGCTGCGGGATACCCGATAACTTTCGCTTTGCAAGTTCTGTCAGCCTAGCAAAGTACCTCGCCCACAACTTTTCAATCGCTTCGTGGTCACCACGCTTCATCCCCTGGATCAGAGTTGAAACCGAAGTTTCATCGGCACCATCAGATTCGAGCATTGAAATTCATCTCCTTGAAAGACAGCAACCTGTCGCAATATTATCGAAAAATGACACTCCCAAGTCGGATTGTAGCCTCTTACGTATCAAAGCAAAGGGAAGTTAACGGCAAATTCCAGGGAAGTAATGACACTCTATTCCACACAACCAAAGTGAAGCGCAGATAGCCTTGTTCGTGCCAGTGATATAGCGTCGCCATCACTCTGATCTCTAATCATTTCGCACCAGAGTAGAACGATTGTCCTCAATCGTTTCGCCACAAAACAGTACGATTGTTCGGAATCGTTTCGCGTCGATGCAAAAAAAGACGGAAACAAGCACAACCCATTGTGAGAATGGTTTACAATGACCCACAATCGACTACGAACGACGAACGATTGGGACAATCGTTCTACTCTGAGAACTCGCCTATGCCTGATCCAGAAAACGAACTCGAATACCACCAGCGACAAGAAATCGACCGTATCGCGAACGAATTTGAGCGTGCATTCCGCCAGGGACGGCGCCCTTCGATCGAAGCTTACTTGGAAAAGCAACCAGAGTTGTTGCGATCGCAATTGTTCCAAGAATTGCTCGCGCTCGATTTGGAACTCCGGCTGGCCGCCAATGAACAGCCTAGCACCGAAGAGTACTTTCATCGATTTCCAAATCAGCGTGAATTCGTGGAGAAGGTCTTCTCAGCAGTTAACGTCACTGTAACGACTAAGCAAGATGCCAGCACCGAGTTCGCGAGTGAGGAATCGATCCCTGAGCAATTAGGCCGATTGTTCAGGAAGTAAACGGATTACCCTTCATCATCCAAGAGTATATCGATGGCGAGAATCTGGCGGCTTGGGCTATCAAGAAACAGCCTTCCTTCCGGCAGATAGCAAAAGTCCTGATCAGCGTAACGGACGCCCTCGGTTACGCGCACCAGCAAGGTCTAACGCATTGCGATCTGAAGCTCGCTAACGTGTTGATGGACAAAGGCGGACAACCGCACGTCGCCGACTTCGGATTGGCGATCCATCAGGATCTTCGGTCGCGTCACAAAGGAGAACGTTTTGGCACACCCGCCATCATGGCACCCGAGCAAGTTCGGGGAGAAGGGCACCGGCTGGATGGTCGGACCGACATTTGGGCGCTCGGCGTCATGTTTTACGAGCTACTCGTGGGCCAACGTCCGTTCACGGCGAATGCCCTGAAGAAACTCTTCAATGAGATTGAGACACTCGACCCGAGACCGCCGCGTCAGATCGATCGCAAGGTGCCCCGTGAGCTGGAGCGGATCTGCCTAAAATGCCTCTCAAAGCGTCGCACGGATCGATATAGCACGACCGATGACCTCCGCGAGGAATTGGAGCATTGGTTGGCACAGGAGATCACGGTTGAAACTCCACGGTCGTCGGTTACGCCAGGGTCGCCACTGCCGTTACCCGATTCGGATTCCGCATCGAAGCCACCCGCGAAAATTTTCCCAAAAGGCTTGCGATCGTTCGATGCCGAGGATGCCGATTTCTTTCTACAGCTATTGCCAGGACCACGAGATCGCGATGATTTGCCTGAGTCCATTCGATTTTGGAAAACGAAGATCGAGGAAGCGGATGCTGATAAGACGTTTTCAGCTGGTTTGATTTACGGTCCGTCGGGTTGTGGAAAATCCTCGTTGGTCAAAGCGGGCTTGTTGCCGCGACTATCGGACAGCGTTTTGCCGAATTACGTCGAAGCGACGGCAGCGGATACAGAAGTTCGCATACTCAAGCAACTTCGCAAACATTTGCCACGCATTTCTAATGGGATTTCGTTGCACGATGCGTTTGCCAATCTTCGAACATCTGGTGCCGGACGGCAGCGCAAACTGCTGGTCGTTATTGACCAGTTTGAGCAATGGCTTCACTCACACCAAGAACTCAAGCAGACGCAGTTGGTCGACGCGCTACGGCAGTGTGGGGGCGAGCGGTTGCAAGTAGTGCTGATGATCCGCGATGACTTTCACGCCAGCGTCCATCGATTGTTTCACGAACTCGAATGTCCACTTGTCGAAGGGAGCAATTACGCCCTGGTCGACCGCTTTGACAAGCAGCATTCGAGAAAAGTGTTGGTCGCCTTCGGACGTGCCTACGGAAAGTTACCAGACGAGATCAGCGCGGACGACCAACAATTCATTGCTCAAGCGGTCGACGAGTTGGCTGAGGATGAAAAGGTCATCAGTGTACGATTATCGTTGTTTGCTGACATGATGAAAATGCGGCCGTGGACTGTCGAGAGTCTACGAGGGATGGGTGGCGTAAGCGGAGTCGGAGTAACCTTTCTAGAGGAAACATTCAGTTTGAAGAGTGCCCCACCGTCGCATCGGGTTCACGAAGCAGCCATACGCCAAGTTCTTAAAACACTTTTGCCTGAAGCGGGCACGGACATTAAGGGCGGCATGCGTTCGCTCGAAATGTTGCGCGATGCATCGGACTATAAGGCAGACACACGTCGATTCGATGAAGTCATGCGAATCCTGGACTCGGAACTGCGAATTGTCACTCCAACCGATCCGGATGGTCAGAGTAGAACGATTGTCCTCAATCGTTCATCTGCCGACACGTCAACAGATACAAATCAACCCAACAAGCAACAATCGCTTGAACCTACCAGCGCAGATGAGCGATTGGGGCAATCGCTCTACTATCAACTCACCCACGATTACCTCGTCCCCTCGCTTCGCGACTGGCTAACCCGCAAGCAACGTGAAACACGAAAAGGTCGCGCAGAACTAAAGCTGGCCGAACGTTCATCCGCCTGGGCTTCAGTCCGCGAGAGCAAACAACTGCCGACGATTTGGGAATGATTGAACATCCGCATGCTCATGGACATGAAGGACTGGACGGAGCCGCAGCGGAGATTGATGCGAGCCTCCGGGCGCGTTTATGGTCTCTGGGCTACGGGAATTTCACTTGTACTGATTGTGGGCGTCATTTCCGGGATCGGGATTCGCCGCAGTGTGTTGGCAGAGCGGGATCGGATACTGAATGCAAACATCGAACAACAGAACGAGACGAATGCAAAACGACTGGTGGAAGCACTAGTCAAAGCCGACACCACTCAGGTTCCAAACATCGTGGAACAATTAAATGATTACCGGAAATGGGCTGATCCGCTACTAAAGAAGAGCTTATCCTCAGCCGCTGATGATTCCGTTGAAAAGCTCCATCTGACAATAGCCCTGGTGGATCAGGACCAGCGGCACGTGGATTACCTGTACCGACAATTGCTGCGAACAGAGTCACAGCGTTTTCCGGTAATTCGTGACGCTCTGGCAAAACATCAGGAGCCATTGCGGGAGCGTCTCTGGAAAGTCGTCGCGGGACGTGAGCAGGATCCCAAACATGAGCGGTTGCATGCAGCCGCGGCACTTGCCCAGTACGATCCAAAAAATCCTCTGTGGAGCAACACAACCGCAGAAGTAGTAAACCAACTGGCAACGGTCAGCCCGGTCTTTCTGCGTGACTGGATGACAGCATTGTGGCCGGTCCGGGAGAAACTGCTGTCGCCGCTGGGCGTTATTTATCGCGACACAAAACGTCGTGAATCAGAGCGATCACTCGTCACGGAAGTCCTGGCGTATTATGCGGCCGATCAGCCCGAAGTTCTTGGGGAACTAGTCAAGGATGCCGACGAGACACAGTTCGCCGTTGTGTTCTCACGACTGCAGGAGCATGGCAAAGCGGCACTTCCGTTACTGGAATCGGAACTCCAGCGAACGCTAACGCCCGACTGGCAGGATCCCCCGCTATCTACCGAATGGCGGGCTGTGGAGCCGTTGCTAGTGACTCAGATCGAGGCCGCAAAAGGGATGGTGGCTGAGCGATTCGCGTTTTGTCAGTCCATGCCGCTGGATCAGTTCACAGCCATCTGCGAAGCGCTTCGCCCCAGCGGCTACCGCCCAACCCGAGTTCGACCGTTCAATGTACTCATCACGCTCCGCCGTGATGCTGTCGCAGAGCCTCACGCGGAGCGTGAGGAGTACACTGTTGCAGCCATCTGGACTCGCGACAAGCTTCGCTGGGAACTTCAACCTTCCGTCACCAAAGACCAGCTCCCCGGACTCGACGCCCCCGCCATCAAAGACGGACTTGTGCTCCAGGACGTCGCTTCCATTCCCACCGCCGATGCAAAGACAGAACCCCGCTTCATCGCCGTATGGTGTGAACCCTCAACACCGCAGGAAGAACGGCGGGCTGTCATCGATGTCAGCCAAGCCGAGCTCGCGGCTGCTCAAACGAAACTCCAGAAGCAAAACATTGTTTCGCAAACCGCAATCAGCGTTCGCACCGATGCCGCCAGCCAGCGTCGGTATACCGCCCTATTCTCAAATCTCGGCACTCCCACGAAACTCACTGCCGCTTATTCCGGGTTGACACTCGGTGATGCATTTCAACGGGACATCGCTGTCTCGGCTGCGGAAAAACTGCCGGATCCTCTGGAACCATTCCGGCAGCAACTGGCTCAATTCGAAAAACTTCCGCCTGAGAAACTGGACGCCCCGGCGGTCCGCGAAGCTCGCGGGACAGCACATTATCAACTTGGCAATCTGGACGCTGCCCTGGGCGATCTGGACTTCCTCGTAGGGCAGGCTTCCAGCCTGCCTTCCTCCGTCCTGCAGTACCGCACGCTCACACTAGCTCTTCTCGGCAAGTCCGATGAGGCGAAAGAGTCGCTGACGAAATACCTTGCAACCAACCCGCCCACGTCGTCTCAGGCGTACGTTCGAATTCAGGTGCCCGCATGGCTGGGAGAATCTGCTCAGGCGTCGACGGAATTGGAATCCAGCGTGACGGCGCTCGTGACGAATATCGATGATCTCTATAACGTTGCATGTGCGGCTGCGCTGTGTTCTCAGGCGTTTGCGACACGCGATCCAGCCCAGGCGCAGCACTTCGCGGACCGGGCGATGGAACTGTTAAAACAAATTGCGGCCAAGGGTTCCAAGTTCATTCCGCAAATGAAATCGGATCCAGACTTTGCCAGCCTGCATGGCGATTCCCGGTTCCTCACATTGTTGGCGACAATCGAACCGCCCGCAAAATATGCGACTGTGCAGAGCAGCGATTCATTGAGGGAATCAAAACTGCTTGCTTCCGTCCCTGTCGAGTCGGTCGCCGAACAGCTCAAACCATTGCTGGCGCAGGGCTGGCGACCGATCGCGATGGCTGTCGATTCGAATGTACCCCTCACGCTCCGCCGTGAGGTTGACGCCGGAACGGCCATCACGACGGAGCGTGATGAGTACAATATGACCTGCTCCCTGCTCCTCCACCGCCCAGCCATTGCCAACGACTCGCGATTGAAGCTGGCAAAACGTCAGGCGGGGTCAGCTATCGCGTTGCTGCGACAGGGAGAACGTGAGAAAATCTTCAGCGCTTTGCGGGTGTCGGATGATCCCGAGTCGTTGACGCAATTTGTTCACCGCTGTCGCGCACGCGGCGTCTCCCCTGCAGAACTGTGGGAGTGCGTGCAGATTGTCGAACGCACGCGGCCGGCACTGCGTGGCGACGGGCGCCGCCTTGAAGATCGAGTCCTGTTTGGTCTGCTGTTGGCACTGGGAGAGTTTTTGGTTTCTGACATTCCAGTGGACCAGCGAGATTCGACCGTAACGCAACTTGCGACGTGGTATCGTGACGATCCGAGCTCGACGATCCACGGTGCGACTGGCTGGCTGCTTCGGCACTGGCAACAGACAGAAGTGGCGAGGAAAGTGGATAAGGCACCGTTGGCCTATTCCCCTCAGCGAGAATGGTTCACGTTGGCAATTCCGGTGGGCGACCAGAAGTTCTTTCAGACATATGTCGTCATCCCACCCGGCGACTACGAAATCGGCTCGCCCGGAAATGAACTGGGCCGTTATGCGAGTGAGACGCGTCACACAGTGCAGATCTCCCGACCCTTTGCATTGCTTGATCGCGAAGTGACTCGGGCCGAGTTTGAAGCTTCAGCCGTCGCTGCGGGAATCACTAACGAATACAGCCCATCGCTTCAACATCCCATGGTGGGCCCATCCTGGTACGACAGCGTTAGGTATTGCCGGTGGCTGACAGCTCAAGCCGGTTTCTCTGAGGATGACCAGAGCTACGCGGATCCGAAGTCTCTTCTGGACAGCAAGCTTTTTGCAGCCGATCCGATTCCTGCAGCCCGCGGCGCTCCGCTGAACTGGCCGTTGCGTCCTGAGAAGCGGGGATTCCGGCTGCCGACGGCGGCGGAATGGGAAATAGCAGCTCGGTCTGGGACCAGGACGCCTTACGGCTTTGGTCGGGATGAGCGTCTGCTTGATCGCTACGGATGGTATCAGGACAACAGCGGTCGTCAGACACACCTTCCATGCACGCTCCGTCCGAACCTTGGGGGACTATTCGACCTACACGGGAATGCATATGAATGGTGTCATGATTGGTTCGGGAGTAACCGATCGACTTTAGATCCTGTTGGTGCAGCGACGGGCTCGGTCCGGGTGTACCGTGGCGGCGGTTGGTTCGTCGGGGCCGCGGATTGCCGGTCAGCGTACCGCTACTCGTTCGCCCCGGCGCTTCGGAGCACGAACGTCGGGTTCCGTCTGGCCTTGAGTCCGTCTAGAGAGTCAGAGGTCAAGGGAACAGAGGCAGCTGGCGGAGGCACGGAGGGAGCGTTTGCGGAGCAGCGACCGTAGTTGCCGTAGACTGCTGGCTTAGCAACGAGAGTAGAGCGATTGTCCTCAATCGCTCATTGTTTTCGCCGGAGAGCAAGGGGCTATGCGGCTATGCCCCTGCGGGCTCGCGATTTTGAAAGTGAACGAATCGAAAACAAGCCCCCGGTTTCATACCGGGGGAAGTTGACATTCAACCTAACCATGACCGATCAACCACGCCACAAGCCCCCGGTTTCATACCGGGGGTAACTGACCTTAGTAACCTAGCTCTCGTAGGTTGATAGTAACAATCCCCCGAAATGAATTCGGTGGCATTTGCGATGGACGATCGCATTGCTAGTGAGGTGGTAACGATCCGCCGAAGTAAATTCGGCGGCTTTCACTGCGGATTGGGTGAACAAAGCGAAACCAACCCAAAAACAAGCCCCCGGTTTTACACCGGGGGATGCTGACATTCAACCTAACCACGACCGACCAACCACGCCACAAGCCCCCGGATTTATACCGGTGGTAAATGACCTTAGTAACCTACCTCTAGTAGGGTGATGGTAACAATCCCCCGAAATGAATTCGGCGGCTTTCGCCTTTGACGATCAACCACACGTTTCATCACCACTTCATCACCACTTCATCACAACTTCATCACAACTTCATCACAACTTCAATCTGCATCGAATTGGGATGCAAGAAAGCTTTTGATCTGCACTGTTGTTGCTTCACCACAAGGTGGTGCCTGGGGCCACGTGGTGCCTGGGGCGGTGCCTGGGGCCATCCACGGAGCCCGTGCAGTGAATTGCTGGATTCGGTAAACTTCATGCACAATGGTCAACAACTACTTCAGTTCGATTTCATTTAGATACCGGGAGGCACCTATGGCTAGGCAGAATCGTCGCGAGGCATCATCTGTAAGATATGGCCCCGCCGGTTGGAAACCGACGGTAGCCAAACCAATGTCGATATAGATCTGCCGCTTGGCGCTGGTAGCAAGGTTGGACTTTCGCCAATAGCTGGCTCCATCGGTACTTACGTAGATGGTATGCAGGGGGTTCGCGGATGCGTCGATTTCAGGTTGCCAAACGCACTCTTTACGGCAGTGGGCAGAAGCTTAGGCTGTCGAAACGCACTTTGCAGTCTTGGTCGTGGGCTTGCAACATGGTCGTTCCCGCTTCGGTTCGAAGTCCCTTGCGAGGGTTTTCGTTGGGTGCTCTTGCGTCTTTCCAATCCACAACTTGTACACCGTTTACCCAAGTGCTTATCATCGGGCCGTCTGCGACGACACTTAGAAACGCTATATCGGCTGAATCAGAAAGTACCGCTTTGGCGTTTTGTCGCCGGAAGATTGCCCCCATCCCGCCATCCACCGGACGTCGACGGTCGTCCTTGAATCCGTGATGAACTTGGCACTCGTATCCGTTCATATCTTCACCTGGGATACAACGGAAGAACAATCCCGAGTTGACGTTCTCAGCAAGCGTCTGAACAGCAAATTGAATGCAGCAGTTGGCGTGGGACTGGAGCAGTTCGACGTGCCCTTTTCCGCCAGTTAATGTTAATGAACCATTGTCAGTGAGTTCCGCTTTCACGCTTCCCGCAGGTTTATTAAAATCCTTCAGGTCCTTGGCTGGCAGAATGGCATACGTGATGGGTCGCACCTTGACATTGCGAAAACGGATCACACCCTCCCGAAACTGCAATCCTATATAGCCTGCCGTCAAACCGGTAGTATCGACGTAGTCTGCGGATTGTTGTCCGTTTACCCAGGCTTGAACATGTTCTCGATCCACCATCGCGTGCAATGAGTGCCACTCGCCTGACTCCGGTTCATCTACTTGATCGCTAACTTTGATTCGCCCCACGAGAGAGCCGGTTGGGAATGGGTTATCAGGCGGTGCGATATTCAATTCATAGCAGTCTTTAGCTGGGTCGGTCGGGACCGACGGAGTTCTAAGAAACACGCCGCTGTTTGTTTTATCAGCTCCTTTGAATTCCAAAGTCAATTCGAAGTCTGAGAATCGGACAGATGTACACAACAGGCCGGGGGTTCCTTTGTCAGCGACCAAAGCGCCTTCTTCGACTCTCCAATTTGCATCGCCTGCGTTGCGCCAGCCCATGAGAGATTGGCCATCGAATAACCGAATCCAGCCCACATTCAATTCGTCTGCTGGCAGTCGTGCGGCCATCAATTTCTCAACGTCTACCAATGGATCAAGGGGCGGATCTGCCGGATTTGCGTCAGCCTGTGGAGCGACCGGTTTTGTCGACTTGGCTTCCTTTGGGTTTGAGCCCTGGCCATTAGAACTCTCAGGTTCAGCTTTAGCCGCTGTTACGAGCTGTTTCCCTTCTTCCTTCGCTTGAGCCGATTCATTTACCTTCGGTGGAGTATTGTCACACCCTAGCTCGAACGCCAAAACCCAACCGACAAGAAGCAACTGGGTAATCGTTATGGGGTGAGGTAGTTTTCGTCCGAAATTTCTAGCCATGCTGCGAAATGCTCAGGTAATTGAGGGGTTTCCAATGAATCACTCTGCCAACGAAGCTCTAAGCGGTTGATTGATTCCATCATATCCGTGATAGGCACTGACGCCAAACCCCTAATAGTAGTTAATGTTTGCGGAACACCATTCATCAAAAAACAAATGTCGGCTAGTATTGGTTCAAAACAAAACCGGACGACTTGGGATTTTGACAGGCCAGTCGGGCGATGGAACGACCGAAGGCAGCGAATCTTCATCCTCTTAGGATCGTCTGGTTCGGGTTGCCCATCGATCCTCCAATGTGATTTAAGGGAAATTCGGTGCGGGCTATTCACATTCCTGCTCACAAAACGCATGGCTCGGGTAGACACCGGGGCCGTCGACGCTGTACCAACGATCAAGAGCCGCGGACCATTCTTTCATACTTTTCACACGAGCAAAACTCTCTCGCACCTCAAGCGATTGTGGATGAAGCGCCGAGTACTTGATCCCAAATTTGCGCATTGGAACACCGGCTTTGTCTTGACCGTAAAGTTCTTCTGCCAATTTGAAATGCTCGAAAATGACGTCGCGCTGACGGAATAGCGTTGGTGGCAGCGGCAGTGGACGTCCGTCGAATATTGCCTGACATTGCTCAAAGACCCAAGGATTACCGATGCAACCACGGGCTACCGTTACGCCGTCAATGCCGGTCTCTTTCATCATTCTCAGGCAGTCGTCAGCTGTGAACAGATCACCACTCCCTAAAATAATTCGGTCGGGACCAACATGCTGTTTGACCTCTCGCAAAAACTCCCATCGGCTCGGTCCAATATAGCGTTGCACGACAGTTCGACCATGTACCGTAATAGCGTCAATTCCGTAGTTGAAAGCCCCATCGAGTATCTCGAAAAAACGATCGCGACTCTCTTGTGTGTCGTCTAATCCTCGACGCATCTTAATGGTTACCGGGATATGACTTGGTACGATATCACGAGTTTTTCGCACAATCTCCAAAGCAATCTTTGGCTGACTCAAATGAAATCCACCTCGGCATCGGCCAAGCACCTTTTTGACTGGGCAGCCAAAGTTGATATCGATAACGGCAAAGCCCGCCTCGACTAGCTTCATTGCACCCAACGAAAACTGCTCGGGTTCAGCCCCCATGAGTTGGCCTGCAACGGGCTGTTCCTCCGCGGTGTTGTACAAGAAGTGCTGCGTCCGTTTGCGATCCTTTAATTCAACGAGAAACCTATCGAGCATGACTTCGCACAAACTGTACGAAGCGCCATGGCGCCGAGCGATTACTCGCATCGGCCAGTCGCTATAGCCGCTAAGTGCAGCCTGTACCACGGGAAAGCCAATGTGCACGCTACCAATCTTGAGCGGACGATACATTGGCGATTTTTCAGGGCTTTCAGTCAACGGTGAATCGGTCGTATTGAAGAATTGCAGAATTGGAAACAAAATACATTCTGAGCCGCAGGCGTTAGCCGCGTTGTACATATTCAGCTTGCGATCGTACGGCATTTCTCGTTGTTGATCAACCCGCAAGCAACATATCCCTGCAAACGATTGGAATTGCTGCTTCGTCCGGCAATGCGAAAACTGGAATGTGGTAAGCGACTAGCCTTGCCGCTGAATCTTGCAAACCATCCTGTTCGTGCTGATTCACAATGGCTGAAACGGCGAAGCCTCGACGGCGAAGCAGACCCAATGCCAAGGCCATCGAATCGTCCACTTGCTGCACAAAAACGAGGACAGAGAGCTGACGGGACAGACGGTTTTGCGTTTCCATTAACAAATCTTCAAACCGAAGGCCATCTGTGCGTTCAAGTCTTGCCAACGTTCGATGGACTTCGGCGAATTGCTCTGGACCAGTTCTGGCGTCAACGACAACAGGCTGCAATCGATTGCTTTTAGCATTCATCTCCACATCGGCACGAACAGAACTTCGATCTGAAAAGTCCCTTTCGAGGCGCATTTGGCGAACCCGGTCTACAGCATCGCGACCGTTGCTGACCAAGCCGAAGGGTTGATTCATCAAGTAGAGAGTGTGAGCCAACGAAGCTGCCATAGTAACTGCCAAATCCGTGCGAACAGGTTCGTTGCGGTCTGGGTTGGTTTCGCTGTGCATGTCCAAGACCAGCATTGCACCTTGGATACAAGTCGGTTGAAAAATGCGAGTGTGAAGTTTGCCTGTTCGGGCGGTCGCTCGCCAATGAATACGATTGAGTGAATCGCCAGCTCGGTATTCGCGAATGCCAACCATCTGCGTTGGGTCCTCCATTACCCTGTCATTGACATGTAGATCTCCCATCGGACGTCTGCTGGAAATGTTCATCCCTTGCAGCGGCACCAATTTCGGTAACACGAGGATATAGTGTGGCTCGGAAGCGACTCGATAGTTGCGATGCAGTCCGAGCAGATCACCGGTTTCAAGGATAGTTGGCCCCAACTGGAAATAGCCCCGACGCAACGCTTTTATCTGATATGTCATTAGGGCGATTTGACGTGGCCGAAAAAAATAGAGTTTTGCGGGGTACCCAGTTATCTCCAAAGCTCGATTGGGTTTCGAGATAACTCGCTTGGACAATAGGTCTTCGGCAAAAAGCCACGGGATGTAGTAGCCGGTGTTGTTATTAAGTCTCATACCTACAGCAAGACTATCACCAATCTGCATCTCAGAGTTGGTTATTTGCCTTTCAACCGTCAGACAACCCGCCCACCGGTTTGCATAAAAGCGAGTCGACTGAAAGACAATTAAGAGTGAGCAAGCCCCCAGGGCAAAAAGATTAGCTCCAGTCAACATTCCAATCAGTAAAACCAACGCTATGATTGGCAGTATGTGCATGCTTCGTCACCCCTCCGGATCGTCCGACAGGGTTCTTGCTCGCGAGCAAGATAGGTTCAAATGCGATGGAGACATTCCTATAGTTTACACTCAGCCGTTCGAGTCGAGTCTTTTCGGAATTAGTTTTCGTAACAATCGTATATCCAAGGCGAGCGGCAGAAACAAACATACCAAGTGGCATGGGCGTCCCGCCCATGTTTTGACGGGCGAGACGCCCGTGCCACGAGATCGCTACGGTAGGATTTCATACTCAATTATTCCTGTGTCGGCGCAGTACGCGAACGATTGAGACAATCGTTCTACACTCCGCTACTTCGATTTGGCTGGTGGGATCTGATCGGCGTCAACGTCTCCTATTCGCAGGTCGCCGAATACGACGCGATATTGCTTCGCGTCTTTTGGCAAATACCAGAAGACGATTTTGTCTTCATCCCCAAGCTTGGCGTCATTCGAATACCCCAACTTGTCCAACGATACGCGAAAAATCCAGCTTGCTCCCATGCTTGGGACAAGCTCGGCCAGAGCTTGCTTGCCAGCCTCCAAATCACTTGAATAGCTGTTTATGATCCGAACCGTAAGCCCAGGATCGTCATATTGTTTAGGGAATTTGCCGTCAAAGCGGGAGGCATAGAATTTTAATATGTTTACCACATGCCTTTCTGGTGGCAATTTAACTTGGTCCAGGTCCACTTTGGGAAATGATTGTTCGTTGATGACGTAACCGGTAGGAACGATTGTCGAGAAGAGTGTGTCATCGATTTCTACGTCGAACTTAAAGTCCTGCATTGTAATGCTGCACAGACCGCTAGGAATCTCGACTTGGTATTCAATTTGGACCGGTAGCTTGGTCTGAGGGTCTCCCCAGACCTTCATTTTCATTGCTCCGGTCTGAACCTCGAATCCCTTGACAAGCAATCATCTGCATCGGAATTGTTTCCAAGAATGCGGTACGCCGTCCGCCACACGGCTGGTCCGTCTCGTCTAAAAATCAATTTCCAGTCCATTGTACATTCACCTTTTTGTTGGCTCTTGGTCGAAGGAGATATGTTTCTTGTGTACTAGGACTAGTCGATGTTGGATGCAACTTTATATCAGGACAATCTGGAAATCTGGAAATTAATCGTTTTAGTCAGATAACCTATCGCTGGGCGAGACGCGATTGACCGACGTGCTGGGCAAGGTTTTCAAGGACATTATGGAGTAACGAGTGGGCTCGCGAGCCATATCTTTGGTAAACCTGAAGTTTTCGGAGCACAAGGCTTGCGGGATTCCTCCAAAATACCGCAACACGCAGCATTCGACCTCTCGCCATGATTAAGATGGGTGTAAAAGAAAAATCCTTTGGAGATGCAACTGAACCGTTGTCCGAGGCGAAGCCGATAACTGAGTTTCGAAACGATTTTGTCTGTTTTCCGTTGCCGCCGTGGGACAAACACCGACCCATGGCGACTTAATCTATATCGGACGCAATAGACACCCGGCCTTTGAAGAATGGCAGAATGCCAATCGACCCAGAATCACTAGCAAATCTTTGGCGCGATCATTCCACAGGATTGGTCCTATTTGCTCGCGCTCGGTCGGATTGGGCCGAAGATTGTGTTCAAGAAGCTTTCCTGCAGTTAGCAGTCTTGTCCGCAATTCCAGAAGATCCTGTGGCCTGGTTGGCAACTGTTGTTCGAAATTTGGCAATTTCCAAATTCCGACAAGAGTCAAGGCGCAGGCAGCGAGAGAGCCAATATGCGAATGATCGGAAATTGTGGTTTCATAGTGATCGGCCTTTCGAAACCGGTATGACCGCCAACGAGATTCAGACCGCAATGATGCAATTAGAACCTACCGAACGCGAATTGATCGTAGCCCATGTGTGGAACGGACTAACTTTTCGCCAGATCGCTGCCGTTTTTGAAATATCATCTTCCACTGCACATCGAAACTTTCTTGCGGCCATCGAATCATTCAGATCGATCTTAGAAGCCAGCGAGAACAATTCGAACAGACTAATTCCATGAACGATTCATCATCACTGAACAACGATCACATTGTAAATGAATTGCGCAGATTTAAACCTGCAGCAACGTCGCTCAATTCGGAACAGCTTTTTTATCAAGCTGGCTGGAATGCGGCAAATTCGCAATTCCCAAGTCGATCATCGCGTGGTACTTACGCTTCGATGGCTCGCACCTTTGCATTGGGGATTGCAAGTGGTGTGGCCGCGACATTGTTTGTTTCGATCTTTGCGAACTTTGTCCATATGTCATCTCCGATACATGATAGGACTGGCTTAACTGACCAATCGACAACGCAAGATACGAGTAGTTCATCGCATGTGGTCTCGACCGGCGTGTCCTTTGATTTGATCCCAGATTCGGACATGCCACTAGTATGGAGAAAACTTTTGCATTCGATGACGACTGAGGCAGCGTTGCCTCAGAGACTTTCTAATCATGGTCCAGCCATACCCTCGCGACCAACAATCTCACGGGCCGACTTGATTCGAGAGTTGATGCAATGACGACAAGATAAACGTCTGAAGGCCGATCAATAACACAAATCGAAGAATAATCATCTAAGGAGATGGCACATGCTACAGCAAGTTTTTCTATTGCATCCATTGCGCAATCGTTCTGGTGGGACCGCGATAACCGTCTTTGTTTGCATGACGTTGTATGTTTTGTTGGCATCGCATGGCGTATGCGACGAGCCCAAGACCAATGCAACCGAAATTCCGATCATAGAAGTTCAGCCAAGCGATGAACCGGTACTTGCACTTCGATATCGATTCTATGCGACCAAGCGCGATTTGAAACCGGGTGCTGCCGCTCCACATTTCACTCGCGCACTTGTTCAGTATTTGCAAGTATCTGAAGAAGTCCGTACCAAGTGGGGTAAGTTTCAAACCGATTTTGAACACGGAAAATTCACGGGTTCAATTGAAGCAGAACTCGAGCCATTTAAAGAATGTTTCGAACACTTGCGAGTGTTTGGAGAACGAGAGGATCTCGTTTCCGATTCGCGCTGGCGCGATCTTCGAGGGCCGGCAATTTGGGAGGCTCGACTGCCTGAAGCCCAACATTCGCGAGAACTTGCTCGATTGTTGAAATACCAAGCCATCGCACACATTCGGAAGAAGGAATTTGAAAGCGCATTTGCAAACGTACGAACAGGATATCGGTTAGCCGAATTTATTGGACAGGGTGAGAGTGTTGTTCAAAAGCTTGTTGGAATCGCGATGTCAGGCTTGATGACTGATGTTGTGCAAACGGCGATTGCTACTCCCGATTGCCCCAATCTCTATTGGGCTCTCGCAACGATACCACAGCCTCTGGTTTCTGTACGAGACGCGATAGAATTGGAGTTGACAGGCGTTGAATACGTTTTGCCAATCCTTGGTCAATCAGAGTCGTCGTCGATGGACCAAACTGCTTGGCAATCACTTTGGAAGTCAACTGCTGATGACATTCGTCGTCTGTGTGCAGACGTCGGTTACGGGATTGAAGCGAGCGACAAATTGACTGCAGCAGTCGCAATAGGATTGTCCACAGGCATGGTGGACGCGAAGAGCCGTCTAATACATTTAGGTCGAACATCGAATGAACTGGAAAAGATGCCGCCGGAACGCATTCTCGCGCTCGATACGTTGTACGAGGTTCGACGAATCATGTCGAAGTATGGCAAAGCCTATTTACTGCCGTCAAGCGTTCGTGCGGATGCAATGGCAAAGGAAAACATGGAATTGGAGGAATTTCAGAAGCAGAATTCACATTCGATTGCGGTCCAAGTTCTTTCAATCGTAATTCCCTCGGCCAACAGGGTCTATCATGTGGAATTGCGACAAATAAACTCCATTAATCGACTCATGACGTTAGAAGCGTTGCGCATGCATGCGGCGCGACACGATGGTAATCTGCCATCATCGCTCCGAGAAATGGATTGCGTGCCTGCAATACCCAATCCTTTCGATGGCAAGGATTACCGATACCGTGTGACCAACGAAGAAAAGTCACGGGTGGTAACTTTAGACCTTGAAAAGATCCCCCGAGAGCCAGCTTCTCTGTGGAACTTGAAGGCTCGCTTTCCAAAGAAGTAAAGAGATAGGGGTAATCCGCTGCACACAGCGATCAATCGCCGAATGTAAGAGTAGCCGAATGATACTGATCCAATGAAGTAACGCCGGACAACGTCTTTTTGCGCAATGAACCAAGCAGGGGCGTCATGCCGCTTCTTAACGCAATGTCCATCAGTTCGCTCGCCGAGTCACCTCGAAGAATCGCACGCCGCAGATCCTTGTTCATTTCCATGACTTCGAAGATCCCTGTGCGCCCAGAATACCCAGTGCGGAAATTCATATCAGCGGGAATTCCTCGAACAAGGTTGACTAGTTCTGCACTGGTCGGATCAAGACCCAGCATTTGACACACAACTTCGTCCGGATGATAAACCTCTCGGTACTGCTTGCAAACTTGGAGAATCAGACGCTGAGAGATTATCCCTCGCAAGCAGTCCGCGATGATAACTCGTGGCACTCCAAAATTCTCTAATACATCAATGGCGGCTGCAGTGTTGTGCGAGTGAAGTGTACTCAGCACGAGAACCCCAGTCAGTGCCGACCGGCAAGCGATCTGCGCCGTTTCGGCGTCGCGAATTTCTCCGATCATCATCACGTCAGGATCCTGTCGCAGCACGCATCGCAGCGCCTCCACAAAATGGAATCCGATCTTTGGATCGACTTGGATTTGGCAAATGTCATTAATTCTGCGCTCCACCGGGTCTTCAATCGTGACAATGCTTTTCTGTGGACGATGAATTTCATGGAGGAAAGAGTAAACAGAAGTGCTTTTGCCGCTCCCCATGGGACCTGCCACCAGGATTAATCCATATGGAGCAGATAAGCATCGACGAACGGCGGATAATTCCTCGCTTTCCAAACCCAACTCATCCAAACGGTCGAAAGACGAACCACGTGGCATTAAGCGCAGTACCAGACGTTCACCGTAGAGGGTAGGGCCACTACCTACGCGAATATCGCGAGGCCCGTGCATCGTTTCGTAAGAAATATGACCATCCTGGGAAAGCCGGCGCTCGGAAATATCCATACCCGCAAGCAATTTAAGACGCTGAATCAAAGGCGATGGCTTAAAAATTGGCAACCTGGCGACGTCATGTAGCATTCCATCAACGCGCAAACGTATGCGGAGGCCCGAGGGCGTTGGCTCAAAGTGAATATCCGTTGCATTGACCTCGAACGCGCGTTCCAAAACAACGTTCCCTAGATCGGCTGGACCAACAACCTCAAGCAGTTCCGCCAGTTCGTGACGAAGTCCCTCATGCGGCGTGGGTGATTCATTCGCTTCGCTAAACGGCACGCTCTTCAAATCAATCTGTTCCATGGATTAGCCTTTGACCTCGGCTGGTAGGACGCCTTCACCTTTGGTGTCTATGCGTTCGCTTTCTGTGCTGCCAACATCGCCCTTAACCGGGTCGTCAGACGCATCGCTCGACGTCGGACCCGTCGATTCTTTGCTCTTTTCGTCATCCTTGCTTCCCTTCGCATTGGCAGATTTCGATAGGGATGAATTCGATTCTTCACCTTTGATATTGTTTGGCTTGATCAATGCAATGTAGCTGCCCATCAGTGCCATTCCAAGCATAAACACGATTATAGAAAATAGCCTTCGCCAACCCCTTTCCCGAATGGAAGAAATGCCTGAAGCAACGACCGATAGGCCCGCAATACTATAGATAAGCCAAGTAGCCTCTCCGGCGAATGAAGCCAACTGAGGCAACAGCCTGACCGCCACAGCGACTGCGCCACAAATCAGTGCAATCGGACCAACAAAGATTAGGAGTCGCCGTTCACGTTTTGCGACCTTCGCTTCAATTGAAAAACCAAGCGAGTGAATGCCGGCCTCTAAAGTGTCGACGATCGTCCAAAACTTTTGCAATCCGGTGATGTTCAAGATACCCTTGATTCCATCACTAGGCGCTATTACCACAATAGTACCACTTTGTGCTTTGATCGCCTTCCAAATTCGGACCACGCATGCGACGACGGAACTCTCCATGTAATTTAGGGAGGATAGATCGACGATGCAGGCGGCAGTTTTGATAACGGCTAGTTCTTTGATCGCATCGCTGGTGGCAGAAGATAGATCTGCCATTCCGACTTTGCCGATTTCTTTAGGAAAGGCTACGACACAATAACCTTTGCATGGTAGAACGGAAAATGAAAACTGTCTAATCGGCATGCGATGGTCTCAGCGGGCATGAACGTAGAATGGACTACGAGGCGCAATCGGTTCTGAAGGTTTGCTTTTGAACACTGACTCAGGGACTCGTGAATTTACTAGCCAATGCATTAAGCTCGTTCGCAGACGCTGGACCATTATGAAAATAGATCGCGTAGCGTAACCGTAGTTCGCTGTCCTTCTTAAATACATCGTTGACTTTCGGTTCCTTGCCGCTCGTATAATCCGATTCACCGAAGGGGCTTATCGAAAACAGTCCGTAGTTGCGAACATGGTATCGACTTGGGCGAAAGTTTCCTGGGTGATCAAAGATGGTCACTCCATATTCTTTACCTTCGATCGGTCCGGTATAATCAACCCATGCTGAACGTTGACCCCAGCATTCTTTTGTTCCTTTTTTTCCATCGGCGTTAGTCACCTTTCCGCCACCTTTATCTTCACGCTGTGATTCGGCTAGACGAAATCCAAATAGCCCTTCTTTGGTATCTCGGAAGTTTACATCGCCGCTAACCATCTTGAAGCGGATGTCATACGCAAGCATTCGGTTGGCATAGATCGAGATGGTTGTGGTTTCAATCATCACGTCGCCACCCTTATCGTTGAGCCAGTGATTTGTAACCCGCATGATTGCTGGATTCCCCTCAGCGGTAACCAAGTCCACGCTGCGATTCTCGATTTTGCCTTTCTCGCCCCAAAACTTAATCTCGTTGACTTCATCGACTGCAACAAAGATCCCTTTGTGATGCGGATGGTCACCTTTGTAGTTCTCGCCAACGATTGGACGAGCAACCAACGCGCCGTCAGCGGCTTTCACTGGATAAAAATACGGTTTTGGCAAGCTCTTTGCAAAAAGGAAGGAAGTAAATTCCTTGCCGTTTACCGTGACATCCACCTTGTTTTCAGCGCGACTTAGTTTGACAGTTTCCGCTGCGCGGCCCGAGTAGGCCAGGACAATTGTAGCCAACAAACAATTGATCAAAATTCTCAGGTTCATGTGAATCCTATGGTGGGTTTCAGGGAAAGGGCAATCGGAGCTTTAACATGAAACGGCGAACTTGCTAAAGCACCGTGCGGTAAATTAAAGTCGTAGTGGATCTTGTTAAAGATCCTTCCACTCGGGGATCTTTAACAAGATCCACTACAAGTTCTGAAGGTTATTTTCGGGACAATGCTAAACGTCTTTTACCGATGGGACTTGGAAGCCTGGGTTATTGGGGTCTTTAAGCAGAGCATTGGCTTTGTCGGCCCATTCTCCGGTGTGCCGCTCTGTTTCCGGATTGAAAGTGAGTGTTGGCCCGACAACATATTCGGCGGTTTTCGGTGAGACTCCAACACCCTTCTCCATAATCTCATGCAAATACAGGAAGTGTTCTGCGGCATCTCGATTATTGCCGAAGTCTCCAGCTGTGGCATTAAACGGAACTTTGCGTCCTAAACGATAAGAATTGTTCATCAAGTGCCCGAGCACGCAGCCATAATGCGCGTCCCGTGCATTTCCGTTGGCCATGTTCGGATCCTTGGCCCGAACTGCGGCTATGAACGATCCGAAGTTTCCTCCCGGAGTTACCGTTCCGTTTGGAATGTCTAGTTTCTCCCCTTCGGTACTGCCCTTTGGATAGTAGGTGTATCCAAGAATCTTTCCTCCATCTTCGAAATAGTACTCGTTTTCAACTTGGTTCTTATAGCCATCGTAGCCGACGTTGCGAACATTGAAGAAGACGAACTGCCCGTTCGGGTATTCGGCCATGGCAAACATCGTGTTGGGTGTTACGCCTTGATCTTCCCATTCGAATCGATTGCCAATCGCCATAGTGCGAATTGGATGCGTTTGATCCTTGTCGATGGCCCATCGCGCAATATCCAATTGGTGAGTCCCTTGATTGTTTAGGTCGCCGTTACCCGATTGCCAGAACCAATGCCAATTGTAGGGGACGTAATTGGCGTGATACCTATCGATGACTGCGGGGCCCTTCCATAGGTTCCAATCCAATTGAGCCGGTGGATCTTTAGGTTCTTGAAAACCGATCGAGCCACGTTTCTTGCAGCAGTAACCATAGGAGATTTTTAGTCTGCCGAATTTGCCGGCTTGAATTGCTTCATGTAGACCGGCTCGCTTTGCATCGCTACGACCTTGTGTTCCGTGTTGAACTACGACGTTGTATTTCTTTTGAGCTTCCCAAGCGACTCGGCCTTCAACAACATCGTGGCTCATCGGCTTCTCGACGTAGACACTCTTTCCAGCTTGGGCGCCCCAAATCGTCATGAGTGAATGCCAATGGTTGGGCGTGGCGACGGAGATTGCGTCCAACGTTTTGTCTTCGAGGGCTTTCCGAACATCTAAGATTCCCTTCGTTGCAAACTTGCCTTCGGTTCTTTCTTCAACCGACTTCAATCGCTTGCCCAAAATGTTCTCGTCTACATCGACCAGGTAAGCTAGTTCAACGCTTGGCTCCTTCAACCAGCCATCAATGTGGCTTTGGCCTCGACCGTTTGTACCAACGACTCCGATGCGGACTCGATCGTTGGCACCGATAATATTCCCTGATGCTTTCGTGCCAGAGATCATGAATGCGGCACCTCCGATAGCAGTGCCCTTTACAAATCCACGTCGACTCATTTTTGACATTTGGCAAGTTCCTTTGGGTAGGTTCAACAAATTTCTGGCGGGGTAAGTTGTTCGGGCGCACCCAACATACACGGTTTATGAAGCGATTTCCACCAGTCGCATTAGAATCTTGCTTGAGAATTGCAATTCTGCTTTCGCAGACCTCTGCTGGCCGAATCCCCGTAGGCCCAACCCAAATGGCAATCACTTTGAGCCGCAACTCGCTAGCGTGCGGGCTGCCAGGCAAGGAATCCGGCCCATTCAGAAATTAGAAAGTGAGCTTGTGAATCCGGCCCCTAGCGCATTGAGACTCAGAAATTAAACGAAATACACCCACCGGCCAGCATTGAATGGAGTGAACCTAAGCTCTCCATCGAGCTCGCGGGCTGTTGATTTACTGCGAATTTGTCAAGCAATATCAGCCGCAGGGCGCTAGCCCACGGTTTACGGCAAAGAACCGAACGCTAGCGCGTTCCGGCTAATTAAATCAACAGCCCGCTCGTCTCGATGGAAGCCAGACTGATTGGCTAGCCGTCGACGCCCACGAAGCGATCGTCCCCCACCCTGCTTTCGTTCGCCTTGAGAGAACGAAAGCAGGTTGGGGGACGGCGGGATTTGCGGACAAAAGACAATAGCCTTTTATCGACAATATCCTCTAGAGACTCGACCGTAGCTTGAATAGGCTGGTCGTCGCACCGAATACACCGGACTTGCGTTTCCGTAGGAATAGACACTTCTGTTTAGGCCGCTGTAGCCGCCATATCCGACGCCGTAAGAAGGGCGGAAGCCGTAGCCGCCATACCCTACAGGACCGTACCCTAGCGATCGGCCAACATTGATTCCAATTCCAGGGCCATATCCGAATCCACCGTAACCCGGACCGTAACCACCGTAACCCGGACCGAAGCTTCCGATGCCTATTCTAATGCCTTGTGCGCGAGCTTCAGTACTGAATGCCATAACCAATGCACTTACTACCAAAGCTGCAATTGCAAAACGTTTCATCATCCTAACTCCGCCTTGAACTCGCAACGTTGTTTGAAGGCAGCTACACAGACGCCATCAAGCCACCACTGGCGAGTTGGCAATGTGGCATAACTATTATTTCATTGTTCCTACGCAAGGGCAAGGCTCCAGGGGCTTCGATATTCCTTCATTAGCCATTTGGACGCTTCGGCGTCGCCAACGATGGTTTCGGTTTTTGGGTCCCAGTGAATTTTCTTGTTAGATCGCACGGCAATATTGCCAAGGTGACAAACAGTTGCCGAGCGATGGCCAATGCTAATGTCCGCGGCAGGAGCTTGTCGAGACTTAATGCTATCAAAGAAGTTGTTCACATGACTGATATTGGCTTGCGAATTAACAATCTTCGGCAGCTCCACATCTTTAAGCAGTTCGGGAGGATTAGTGACGATGCCTCCGCGATAAACGAATAGGCTCCCTTTTTCACCTGTGAATTCCGTCCCTTGGTCGGCGCTTTTGGTGTCCAGTTTTTGACGGCACGTCATCACCACTCCATTTCCGTATGTATATTTAATTTCGGTAATATCGGGTGTCTCGTACCAGCCGTCGGGATTGTAAACGGCAGATCCCTCTACGCTCGTTGGTCCGCTCTCGTCCATTCCAAGCCCCCACTGGGCGATGTCCAGATGGTGGGCACCGAAGTTGGTTTGTTGTCCACCGCTATAGTCCCAATAGAATCGGAAGAGATAGTGAACATGATTCTTGTTGTAAGGACGCATCGGAGCTGGACCTAGCCAACGGTTGTAATCGAATCCGTCTGGCGGAGGGCTGTTGGGCACAGGGCTCTTGGCTCGCGCGATCCAGTTTGGGCTAGGCAAAGTAACATTGACGGCGCGCACTTTGCCCAAGATTCCTTTTCGCAAAAGCTCAACGGCTAGTTTAAACTCGATTCCACTCCTTTGCATGGTGCCTGTCTGTACGACCCGTCCATGCTTGCGGGCAGCTTCGATCATAGGCTTTCCCTCGCCAATCATCAGTGTAAGCGGCTTCTCGCAATAAATGTCTTTACCAGCCTTGCAGGCTTCGATGGTCATCAGCGCGTGCCACTGGTCTGGCACCGTCACCACGACCGCATCCACATCCTTGGCGTCAAGCAATCGGCGGTAGTCGTCGGTCATCAATGCCGAAAGACCGGCTTCCTTCTTCAGGAAATCACCAGCCTCACCTAGATAGGTTTTATCCAAATCGCATAAAGCGACGATGTTCTTCAAAAAATACTTCATATTGTTCTTCGGCCCACCCTGATTGCCAACGCCGATCATGCCGACGCGGACCCGTTCGCTGGGCGATTCAGCAGCGAAAATGGCGCGATGCGATCGCGGGGAGAGACTCAAAATAGCCCCGCCGAAAGCGGTCTCTCTTAAAAAGGAACGCCTCGATTTTTTTCGCATTGTAGTTGAATCTCCAGTTTTTTCCGCTATTTGGTAATGATCAATCCAGTGTCTCTAAACTTACTCTGACGGTTCGACCCTAATAATGATTCTACCGCCATTGCGACTGCGCCTAATCTTTGGTTCATGGCTCATATGGCGGTCCCAAGTCGTCTACTCGTTGTTGATTCGTGATTGCCAGATCCAATCTTGTAATGACGCAAATCAGTGGGCCGGGGGGGCCTCGTTTTGAAACGCACGACTTCGGAACAAGAAGTCGATGATGTTCCCTTCGTGCGGTTGCAACCAGTTGAGTTGGATGGTTTTTACCTCTCCGATATTCAGCCTATCGATATTGGTAGCGTCAAGCAGCTGCTGTGACCATTTGGGGTCTTTCGTGATTGCGGAGCAAACAAGGGTTTGACCGATCGCCTTGAGCATCTTGTCTTGCGGGCATTCGACAACCGTTGAGAATGGATACATGTACTCGGCCTTGGCGATTGCCGATTCGGCACTTGTGCAATGAATGATCGTTGGGCGCAAGTAATCGCAGCGTTCTTGAGCAATCAGTCGAGGACCGTTGCGGTACTTTGCCGTGACATCGGTTACGCCCGGTAATTTGCAAGCATCGTCAATAGACTTCGAGATTGCCTCTGCTTGCCCCTTGACCGTAAACGGAGCGAGGGAAGCCTTGGTATCTTTCATTGGCAGGGGACCAATCGGTCCGAGTTTCTTTCCAAGAGCATCGGCAATCTCGGCGGTGTGACGCGAAGCCCAAATTCCGGAACAGTTAATGCAACCACGACCGCTGTTCAGATAAATACTGTCGGCCATGAGATCGATATACTTTTCCCAATTATCCACTTCGTCGTCGCCGAGCAGAATTTTACTGAAACCGGGTCCGTGAACTTGCACTTTTGGATTGCCGTGATAGCGTTCGACGGTGGGAATTCCACCGAAAATCATCGTGCGGTCGCATGTTTCGATCACCGCTGCGCCGACGTCTGCGCCGCCCGGATAGATCGAAATCGCTTCTCGGGGTATTCCGGCAGCAAAGAACGCTTCTGCCATTCGGTATGGGGTCCAAGGTTCTTGTGGCCCTGGCTTCAAAACTAAACCGATTTGAAGAGGAATCACCGGTAGCCAGAGAGTGTGAACTCCTGGTGAATTTGACGGCAACACCATACCGAGTGCAGGACTGTGAGCTTGGTAACTAAGCATGACGCCGCGGTCTTCTTTGCCATAACCTCGAGTGAAAATATCGAGAGGCAGGCCCCTAGTAAGGGCGTCAAGAATCTGCCGCATGTTCGACAATACAAAGTGATTCTTTTTCATGTTGAAAGCGACCATGTGCTCTGGCAGACCGGTCGTTGCCGACTGCATATTGCAAAAGTCGGCCGGCGATTGCATGCCGTTTCCTAATGGAAGCGTCGCGTTCAGATACAATTCACCTGCCTTGGCCATCATTTCGATCAGCTGGTCTATCGAAAACTGACGTAGAACGTCACGAGCTCGCTGCGAGAAACGTTTGTCCGTTTTTAACATTCCGCCGATCGCTTGATGCACATTCGCCAGCACTTCGCCAGTTTCAAAGTGAACAACTTGTTGCTTTTCAAGGCTCTCGTAGGGTTTTCCCCAACGCAGAATAGGCATTTCTATCATAGTTTTAGTCCGTGGTTCCTAGTTATTTAGAAGGATTGGCATTTTGGACTGCCACCGTCAAGCTTGCAACCGACCGCGCAAGGTTTTTGTAACATTTTCCACTTACTTTTTGTTGCTCAAAGTACCGTGGCTCGCTGAGCGTATTTGGCCAGGATATCCGTTTCTAAGTTCACCAGATCACCTGCTTGCAATTGCCCCAGGGTCGTGTTAGCAAGTGTGTGGGGTATCAGTGCGACGCTAAAAGAATCGTCGTTCACTTCGACGAGCGTCAAGCTAACACCATCGACTGTAATCGAACCCTTCGACGCCATTTGACGAAGCAAGCCAAGCGGGGCCTGAAAGTAGAAGTACGACCATTCTCCTTCGTCGCGTCGACGCGCAAGCGAGCCTTGTCCATCGATATGCCCAGTCACGAAATGCCCCCCCATTCGATCGCCTACCTTCAGCGACCGTTCGCAATTTACCGTTTTCGAAGGCTCAAGCCTGCCGAGGCTGGTTCTCGCAAGCGTCTCCGCGCCTAAGTCAAACCAACATTTGGTTCCCTCGATAGCGACCACAGTCAGACAACAGCCGTTCAAGGCGATGCTGTCGCCAATTTGTACTCCGTCAGCGATCGGCCCAAGGTCAAAGCCCATGCGTTTGCCCGGCCCAACAACCAACGACTCCAACAAAGGTACTTCCGCTTCAACTAGTCCAGTGAACATGCGAGTCTCTCGTCACTATGCTTTGCTTGCGACAGGATTTGCGACAGAATTTGCGACCGTGGCGGAACGGGTGGTTTCAAGCAGCTCAATGATCTGCTCAACGCTGAGCTGCTCGGCCCGAAGATTGGGAGCGAGCCCTAGTTTATCGAGGATGCCATCTATCTGTGGTTTGGAAAGTTCATCTTGCGTTGCCGTGAATAGCTGGCTCCTTAAAAACTTACGGCGATGAAAGAAGAGGGCCCGCAGTCGAGAGTGATAATATTCAAGGTCAACGATGCGACTCCGTTTGTCAGCGTTCGGCGTAACGCGAATGATGGCTGAGTCCACTTTGGGGCTAGGCCAAAATACACTGGGTGGCAAGATCCGAAGGATTTCACAATCGCATAGACTCTGCATCCAGATTGTAAGTGCGCTGTAGTCTTTGCAACCTGGTTCAGCGACGATCCTCTGTGCTAATTCCTTTTGAATCGTAACAACCATTCGATCCGGAAACGGATCGACGGTCAGCAAGTTGGAGATGATCGGCGTAGCGATGTTGTAGGGAAGATTTGCAACTAGTTTGAAGTGAGAGCCGGGGATGCTTGCAAGTCGCTCACGAACCGCCACGAGGACGTCATCACGCATATGGTTCTTATTTCGAAGTGCATCGCACGAAAGCATCGTAATATTGTTCGCGCCTCGAAGCTCCTTTGCGGCCAACGCTTGAAGATCGCGATCAATTTCGACGGTAACGATTGCTCCAGCAAGGGGCGCCATGAGCTTGCTCAAAGACCCCATTCCAGTTCCAACCTCGAGGATCACATCCGTTTTACCAATATCTGCCCCCTGAACAAGGATATCGAGCAAATTGAGATCGATCAGAAAATTTTGCCCATACTTGGTTTTCGGGTGCAACCCCGCTCGTTCAAGCGATTTCGAAAGGAAGGATAAAGTTTGGCGTTCGGTCATTGCTATAGCTTGATTTCGAAGATCGCTTCGACTTCGACGGCTATCCCACCTGGCAGGGCATTGGATCCCAATGCGCTTCGAACGCCAATCCCAAGATCGTCACCCCAAAGATCGACAAAAAGCTGGCTGCAACCGTTGATCACTGCGGGGCTTTGTCCAAAGTCGTCGGTACAGCGAACAAGTCCAAGAATTTTTACGACACGGACAATTCTGTCGAGCGAGCCCAAACCAGCTTTTAGTGTCGCAAGCATTGCGAGGCCTGTCTGCCGAGCCGCCGCTTGTCCTTGCTCAAGAGTCATATCGGCCCCTAGACGCCCCGAAATGAGTTTTCCATCCGACTGAAGCGGGCCGTGTCCAGAAACATATGCAAGATTTCCAACGATGAGCATGGGTTTGTAAAGTCCTGCCGGTTTTGGGGCTGGTGGCAGGGTCAAGTTGAGTTGGGCGAGCTTTTTATCGATTTCGGACACGGAAAGTACTCCTCTTTTATTCAAAACAAACAAGGCGATTTCCGAAGGTTATAACATCAAATCCTTGAGCGATCATGAGGAAACCCAAAGATCTTCGTGTACAATTTTTCCTCTAACTCGGCGATCGCAGGATCTTCCTCTTTTTTCCTTGCCCAAAAAGAGGGATCCACGAAAAGAATCGCAGCGGGTACACCTGTAGGCAGTCTTGCCACAAGACCTGAAATCAACGATTTTTCTTTGGCGCTGAGTCGATGAAGACGTATAAGCTGCTTGAAAAGACTGTTGGGCCTCGATCTCGGTTTCTGGCACAACAAGACGATTTGAACCGTCAATCGCCAGCATGCTAACAAAATCATCAAAGCGATGATGGCCAGGCCACCCCACCACCATTTCAGAATGAGGCGATCGTAGCCTTCGATGCGCTGTATGGTAGACAAAAAAACAGAAAACAAAACATTCATAGTGCAGTCAACCTTAAAGTCGTGACAAAGCAAAATCTGCGGCAGTTTTTACAGCTTGATCATCATCACTCAAGAGCGGACTCAATACTCCGATCGCCTCGCTTCGATGGAGTCCCGAAGCAATCGTGTAAATTGCCTCGACACGAACCTTGTCGCTTTTGTCTTTTAAGGCTCCTATCGTGACATCCGCTAGCCCGTTGTCCATTCCGAGAAATCGAACAGCACGAATCGCCCGGCTTCGTTTGACAGCTGATGGGGATTGAGCATCTCGTTCAATAAAGTCGATGTACCCGAATTCAGCAATTCGTATGATCTTGGCGTATGCATTTAAATGCGATTCCGGCCAGTCGTCTAAATGTCTGATTAGCTCTTCGCATCGAAAGTCAGAAAAGACAAACTGAATACTGCTCTTAACAATTGCATTTTGATTAGGGTAGATGTCTATTAACCGCTCCAATGCAGATCGCAAGTTCGATTTCCAAGGTGGCGGCGAATGCGGTTTCATTCCGGGATTTTCAAAGCAATCGCTTAAAGCCATCACCACTATTTCGGTTTTTAGCGATTTGATCGAACGAAGTGCGGTTGAGCACGGAACATCGACTGCAGGGTCCTGAATGCTTAGTAGATGAATGATTCCGTGCAAGATTTTGTCAGGAGATGTATCTAAAGCAGAAAAAAGCTGAATCATGGCGCAACGATGTTGGATCGAATTCGCTGGGTCAGAAAAATCAAATTGTTCCAAGCATTGTATTGGAATCTGAGTTACAAGGTTTTTTCTGACAACGGGCGTAATTCCAAACTTGAGGACTAACTCCGCAAGTTGAGAAGCAACGCATGGTTCGATTCGTGCACCTAACGCATGAATTGCTTCCGGAGTTGCCCCGTGGCTCCAAAGAATTCCAGCCATTAGTTCAATGATTTGGGGCCTTTGCGAGTTTTTCAGCTGCCGTATGGCCACTTTGTAAATCGGGTCGACACGAGTAGGCGTGAAGAGTTCCTGGAATGCCCGGTCATCCCAATGCGACGCACACAGCCACGCGTCAACAATCTGCAAGATCCGATGTTCGTTGAATCGCAACATGGACAGCCATAGGTTCGAAATCAACTGGTCGCGGATTGCGTCTTCCACTCGGCCTTTCTGATGGCGCCGTTTCCTGCCCAGCTCAATTGCCAAACCGATTATCAGCTCGGATGCAACAATTTGCTGAGCGTCTTCGGGGGATTCTGCCACACGAACTAGGTGATGAAACTGAGACGCAATTTGGAGTTTAGCGATAGCAAACAAAGACCGTTGGCGGGAAACAGGGTCCCTATCGGCAAGTCCAGCTTCGATCGGAGAAAACAACAAGGACACATGTTTAGCAAGCAACGGCAATTCTGCATCAGTGCATAGGTCAATTCGTTCTAGAATCAACGAAATTTCAGCCTGGCCGCCACGATTGATCAACGTCTGGAGGGCGCCGACCCGAATCTGTTCGAATGGGCTGGCAAGTGCCCGACCAAGCACTTGCACACTCGCCGTGTTGTTTGGGAGCCCTAATACACGAAAGGTCTCCTGCAATGGGAAAGTTAACAGAGCATTTATTTGCAAGATTGTTGTTCCTCGAAACTGCGATTTTATGAATATCATCGGTTTTCGAAGGAAAATACTTAGGTGATTGGCACTTGGTTGCCGGTTCTAAAAAGCGAAAACCCTGATTTTGCGGATTGTAGAAGCCAATTTGCCGGTTGTAGGAAACAATTCGACTAGATTCAAACCGGCTCAAACGGCTCAGCTTGAAAAAATGCGGCCCAACCTTCAGCATTGGCTATTGAACGAGTAATCATAAACGGCTACGATACGGGGCCCAAAACGCGCTGCGTTTTTTCAATTCGTTTCGTTTAACTAAACTCGCTGGTTATGTTCAATTCGCGTCGCCCCCCAAATGGAAAAAGAGTTCCTCGAAAAAAGGCGCGTCTACGGACCAAAATCAAGAAACGAGATCCGCTACTTGTCGAAGGCAAGCGCCCTCGGCCAATGTACGTGGACTACAAGGACATTGAGCTGCTCACAAAACTCGTCAATCGACACGGTCGAATCGTTAGCCGCCGAAAATCCGGCTGTTCCGCTGCCAGCCAGCACGCAGTCAGTCAGGCTGTTAAGCGAGCTCGCTTTATGGCCTTGATGCCTTACGTTGGAGAGTAATGCCGTCGGTTTTTTCTTATGAGCGTCGGGTCGAGTTTTGCGAGACCGACGCGGCCGGCATTGCCCACTTTTCGTCGCTCATTATCTACATGGAGCAAGCCGAACATGCATTGCTCCGTTCGCTCGGGCTGAGTGTCGCGAGTTCTAACACAACATTGGGTAATGAAGCAGAATCTGCTTCAAAAATAAGTTGGCCAAGAGTCAAAGTGGAATGCGAGTTCCTTTCGCCAGCCAAGTTTGAGGACATGATTTCTGTGAAAACGTCCATTGCGTTGCTTGGCTCGACAAGCATCACTTATCAACATCAACTGTCGCTCGGAAGTTCGCTTATTGCTCATGGCAAAATAACTAGTGTCTGTTGTTCTAAATCAAACGGATCGCTCTCCAGCACAAGAATTCCGTCGCATGTCCGCGATTTGTTGATTCCGTACGTAGCCTAATAGCCAAATGGCACTCTCTTTGAGCCGCAACGCGCTAGCATGCGGGCTGGAAGGCTAGTAGTAACTTGCAAATCCGGCCCTCATGCTAGCGCATTGAGGCTCAAAATTACAAAGTGAGTGCCATTGGGCTATTTGCCCGTGGGTAGGAGCCTGAATTACAAGGCATCGATCACAACATGGGCTGCAAACCGCGAGCTAGCGCCCTGCGGCTAATCAGCCGCAACGCGCTAGCGTCCGGTTCAGCCCGACTTATGATCGACGCCAATTACAATATACTACAGTTTACTGGCTGACTTAGGATGCGTTGATAACTCCCGTCGAGGAACCAAAATGATTAGTTTGTGGCTGACTCGATTGCTGACGTTTTATCGAATTTCCCTCTTCGTTTTATTCTGGTTATCGGCGGAAGTAACAACTCTGTGGGCCGAGTCGCAGGACCGTTTGGTCGCCGAATGGACAATTCTATGTGGGGGCTCCGTTCGAATCGAAAGCGAAGTCGAACTAAAGAGCGAGGTCAGTCAACTTCCAACCGACGACTTTCGAATCGAACTGGTCGATTTAGTTGGTGCAAATGTACTGCCACCGGATCTTGTTCGCCTATCCGAACTTAAGGGACTTCGCTTTCTCCATCTGCCCGGTCCTATGTGGAATCCAAGTTCTGGTGCGAAGATCGACTACAGTCGTGACCTGAAGCATCTCGCCAGCATCTCGACACTCGAAGAACTGTCATTCAGTTACACCTATCTGGACGGAATCAAGTTTCAGGACGAAGGCATTGATGCAATCAAGCCGCTCGGACCGAGTCTCAAGAAACTTAGCTTGGAAAACACTGCGGTTAAGGGACGCCATCTGTCCGCGTTCCCCAATCTCCGATCTCTTGATCTCGTCTACTGCCCGATAGACGACAAAGGCATGATGCAGCTTCAGGGACTAACTTCGCTCGAAGAACTCTTGCTTCGCGATGCACTCATTAGTGACGAGGGACTTGCCAGTATTGCTTCGCTTGAAAACCTGAAAGTTCTCGATCTGGGCGGAACCAAGATTTCCGATGCGGGAATTGCTTTTCTGGCCAAGTTAACAAAGCTAAGAAAACTGAACTTGCAAGGCACAGTTATCTCTGATGACTCCATCCAGATCCTGGCGACCATGAACAAACTGGAAGAGCTGAACCTATTTGCAACTAAGGTGACTAACAGCGGTATCGACCAGCTAGCGCGGTTGCCAGAACTCAAGATGATTGACTTGCGTTACACGCGTGTTTCGCGATCTGGCGTAGAGACTTTGCGGACTGCATTACCTCAGTGCGATGTGGAGTTTCTTGACCTGTCGGTTCGTCCAAACCTTTCAGAACAAGCCAAAAAAGTGGTGGAGGGTCAGGGCGATAAAGCGGTCGCCGAGTGGGTCGGCGCACTTGGCGGGAGTTATAAAATAGAAAATGAGCAGATCATTTCAATTTCGCTAGCCTCCACGGGTGTTACCGATGATTTGTTGCGAAATTTGAAAGGACTCGCTCACTTGACACGGCTCGATCTTCAGACCACTGAAATTGGAGACCTCGGATTAGCGCATCTGCACAGCCTGACGAGCCTCGTTGAGTTGGATCTCAACGGCACAGCGATCTCCGATTCAGGATTGAAACATCTGCAAGGACTCAGCAAATTACGCCGGCTTGGGCTCAAGAGTACGCCACTGAACGGAGCTGGTATCGAATATCTCAATCGAATACCCATCGAGGAATTGTTCCTCTCGAACTCGCCAGTCGACGACGCTGGAGTCGAAAAAATCGCTTCCATCGAAACCCTAAAGAGCATTTCTCTGGCCTACACCAACTTGACCGACAAAGGGCTAACGCATCTCAAATCGCTTCCGTTGCTAGCCAAATTGGATCTCGATGGAACAGATGTTGGTGATGCCGGATTGGAACACCTCAGTAAGATCATAAGTCTCAACGAGCTTTTGCTAAGCTACTCGAAAGTGAGCGACAAAGGCCTCCGTCAAATTGAGGAGCTGAGTGACCTGCGAACGCTAACGTTGGTCCGCACACGAATTACTAACTCAGGTCTGGATTCGATCCGCAAATTGTCAAATATGGAAGTACTGGACTTTGACTATACGGATGTTAGTGACGAAGGTCTTAAGAAACTTACTGAGCTTGGAAACCTTCGCAGCCTAAGCCTTGATAGTACTAACGCAACCGACGCAAGTGCAGAGAGCTTAGCGGGAATCCAACGACTTCGTCGATTAAATCTTTACCATACTTTTTATTCAACGCGTGGATTAGATCGCATACGAGTTGCGCTGCCTGATTGCGAAATAATCTTTGATGCTTCGTCCAGCGATCCGAAACGCCGTCGCAGCTGATTAAGCATAGAGCGGAAAATAACTGTCGGAACCCGTAGTGGACGAGGCTACGAGTCCCTGGCGACTGGACTCGTAGCCTCGT
>JAYTVL010000674.1:0-37256 GCA_043744075.1 Pirellula sp.
CGATCACAACATGGGCCGCAAACCGTGGGCTAGCGCCCTTCGGCTAATCAGCCGCAACGCGCTAGCGTCCGGTTCAGCCCGACTTATGATCGACGCCCCAGCGACTTTTGTCGATAGCCTCGGTCCTGTGTCTGATATTATTTAATGTCAACGGAATGGGGGCAAAGGAATAAAGACTTTAGATTCGCTGCAATCATCGCACTACCCGAACCTAATCAAAAATTCAAACGGATCTTTCCACCATTTCTACCATTTCCACCAATCACCAACCTCAGGAACAATCGAACCACTTACGGGCTTAGATAGTTCCGACTAAGAGTCCAATCGTGAGCGTCCGTTCGTAAAGCCAAATGGCACTCACTTTGAGCCGCAATGCGCTAGCGTGCGGGCTGGAAGGCTAGTAATCACTTGCAAATCCGGCCTCATGCTAGCGCATTGAGGCTCAAAAATTACAAAGTAAGCGCTATAGGGTAAAGCCAACGGAAACGAATGCATTGGCAAGAGTTACATAGTGGCAATCAGCGAGAAGTGTCAAAAAAAAACCTCTTTTGTCGAAAAAAGTATTGCAAAGCAATGATGGATTGGCTCCATTAAGAGTGCGATTCACAAACGATCGATCTTGCATCGTGCAGTTCGGTTAACTAAGCATATGCCTTATGCTTTATGCGCTAGGCTGCATTTTTTGCTAGTTCCTTCGATTGAAATAAAATTTTACGTAATTCCATTCAAGCGTCGACAGAGTACGATTCGCATCGACGCATCAGAACCGATACGGGAGAAAAGCATGACGAGTCAAATTCGAAGAAAGTGTTCGAGCAAAAACCAAGGTTTTACCTTGGTGGAGCTATTGGTAGTGATTGCCATCATCGGTATTTTGGTAGGACTGCTATTGCCAGCCGTTCAAGCCGCGAGAGAAGCGGCACGCCGTATGCAATGTACAAACAATCAGAAACAGCTGGTTCTTGCGCTGCATAACTTCCACGATACTTTTCGGAAGTTTCCTCCCTTGCGGGGAGGTCGACCAGGAGGCGATCAAGGTCGCTGCGGCGATTTGTTCGGCCTCGTTTTTGCGCTTCCCTACGTAGAGCAAGGCCCAAGATCAGATCAAATCTCCGGTGGAGCTCCGACGGTTGCTTGGGACAACGCCTATTCTCCTTATTTGGGACTAATGCCGGTCTTGCTTTGTCCCTCGTCCCCGCTCTCAGCAAACAATCCGGTAACTTCGAATCAACCGCAACGCAGCTACCACGTGTCAATGGGCACGACCATCGGAACCAACGTCTCGGCGGCAGGAACTAGCGCGACAATCACCGACAACAACTACTTCGGTCGCGTCAATGGCCTTTTCGGCTATGATAAACCGGGCGCGACTGCCCCCAATTGTGTCGCAGCCGATGCAGCAGCAAAGATGGGTTCGATGACCGATGGCACGAGCAATACCGTTGCGTTGTCTGAAAAAGTTACAGGAGATCGAGGTTCTCGTTCGGTGCTCGGTCTGGCAACGTATCCGATGACTGGTCTCGATACGAATGCAGCACAGTGTCTCGCCACCGCGACCAATGGCTTTTACAACACGGGCCGCCTCCTTTCCGATTGGAATATGGGCGGCATATGGGCCTTTGGTCACCCCAATTGGGCCGGATTTTCCACGATTTTGCCCCCGAATAGTCCGTCCTGTTACGAACGTAACAATAACAATCCGAGCAACGCGGTCGGTGTCTTTTCGGTCAGCAGTCGCCATACAGGTGGCGTCGTGATTGGGTTGGCAGACGGAAGCGTTCGCTTCATCACTCAGTCGATCGACTGCGGCAATTACGGAGTCGCCCCCAATCGGAACTATGGTGTTTGGGGTGCGCTTGGCACGATCGCCGGTGGTGAAGTGAATTCGCTCACCGAATAATTCGCTATCCGCGAAATCGAGAGTGAGAGTCCCCTTCTCCCATTTTTTTCCTCATTTTCCTTGGAACATTATCATGCGTCGTCGTTCTATGCTTGGACTTTTTGGCCTTGCTTTGTTGGTTGGGTGCAATTCCGCGAGCGTTTCAGGAACAGTTCCAGCCAGTGGAAAAGTAACCTACAAGGGGGCTCCCGTCGAAGGCGCGATCGTCACCTTCGTTCCAGAGGGTAAAGGTCGCACCGCGACTGCGACGACGGCAGCGGGCGGTGCATTTAGCCTGACGACGGTCGATGCCTCGGGAGCGATGCCCGGAAAATACAAAGTCACTGTTGATAAGGTTGAATACGGATCGGGCGGTTCCTCAAGCATGGAAGCGGCCGCGAGTGGGAATGCCGCCGAAGGGAAGGCAAAGCGCGCCTTGCCTGCGAAATACGCCGAGGCTGCTGCGACTCCGCTTGAGATGGAGGTACCCTCGGGCGGAAAGAAGGATATCGATCTAGCTCTCGTCGATTGAATTGCGTCTCTTGGGTACTTAGGTACTTAACCCGCTGCGTAAGCGAGGGTTTTTGTTGCTGGTCCCTCGCGCACGCAGCGTGTTGTGAATAATCCGCGCTAGCGTCGTTCGCTAGTGATATTGTAGCGTTTTTAAGCGAGAGGCAGTCGAAATTCTTCCGTAGCCATCTCGTGGCACGGGCGTCTCGCCCGTCAAAATATGGGCGGGACGCCCATGCCACTGGGTATGTTTGTTTCTGCCGCTTGCCTAAGCAAGCGCTTCCTTGCAGTAATCTATACATTTGGCCACTTCCTTGACCGCGTCGGAACCCGGCGGGACTTTATATTCCAATTCGATGTCCGCGTAGATCGGCCACTTTTCCTTCTTCAATAGTTGCAGCACTTCCTTTATCGGCGTCTGTCCCTGTCCCCATGGCAGGTTGCCCCCGTCGGCGGTACGATCCTTGAGGTGAAGGCTGATAATCTTGTCGTGGTACTTCTCGATCACAGGAATCGGCGACTTGCCTTTGGTGCCTGCAACGTAGTGGCCAATGTCAAGATTAAAACCGATGTAGTCACCAATTTGCATGAGCGGGTCGATGTCTTCGATCGTCGGAATGTTGTTGGTATGATTGTGGAATGCTACCCAAATCTTGTGCTTCGCAGCGAAGGGCGCTAGCCGCTTGGCCATGTCGTCGTTTCGCTCAGTCGTTATGGCCTTGCAGCCTAGGGCCTTGGCGATCTGAAAGTTGAACTCGATTTCGTCGTCGGTCTGACCAAACGGGCACTTGTGAATATGGATATTGACACCAGCTTCGTTGTACAACTTACGGAGCTGTTCACACTTGATAAGTTGTGACTCGCGTACTTTCGGCCGATCGGCATCAATAGTTGGTTCTTGAGGGGCGTCGCCGCCACGACCTCGACCTTTTCGAAAGGTGATGCCGGTAAAGGAGCCAATGGGACCGTCCATCAGTTCCGTCTCGCTTAAACCGTCTTTCCGGAGGCACTCCAGCGTGTACTCGGCTGTTTCTGTTCCACCCCGATAGCTGTAGGTAATGCAACCAATACGGACACCGTTGAAGACGGAATTCTGCTTAGGGTCATCGGCGCCAAAGACATCACGCTGCAAAAAAGCGTGCGTAGCAAGGACCGCTGTCCCACCGAGAATTGTTCGCCGCGTCAGTCGATCGTCGATTCTATTCTGCATCACTTCCCTTACCTCAAAAAAAGCATGTTATCAAAACCAAACCACTCAGTTTTACTTTGCCTCAATATAGCATCATCTGGCGCCCACTTGGTACGCAAAACGCGGTGCAATATTCTACCAGTTTTCAGCTTCCGTTTTCGTTTTCTCGTACAATCGTTGTATCGACACGAAAACGGAAAATCGACTAGATTTTCGACGCCCACGAATTGATTGTCCCCGACCCTGCTTTCGTTCGCCCGTGGCGAACGAAAGCAGGGTCGGGGACGGTAAGCTTGCAATCGGCTCTTTGGTAGCCAGAAAGCCCGAACCTTGCGAGCACAAGGCATGCGGGATTCCATCAGTAGAAAATGTGCTATGACCGTCACCTTGACATTTGTGGCAAGCAGACCATCGTCCCTGATGGCGTTTGATGCAATTTGCATTGCAATTTTGATTGCGTTCGTCGGAGCAGCGGGTTATGTTGCACCGTCGCGAGCGGACTCGACTAGGGTGATGTTGCGTTGGATATTTGGGATCGCACTCTATTGCACGATGATCGCTTGGCTTGTTCATGACGGATTGCTTAAGCGTGCCTTCATTCCGTATGGACCATTGTTTCTTGGGGGTACAGTCACAATCGCAATTGCCGTTGGCTTCACCCGATTAGGTACGAGGATTGCAAATGGAGTGCCGATCGCCTGGCTGGTGTTTTTTCAAGCGTTTCGATTTCCTTTGGAGTTGGTGCTTCACGACTGGTATATTAGCGGAACAATCCCGGAAACGATGACTTGGACCGGTAGCAATTTTGATATTCTAAGTGGCGTATTAGCCTGCCTCACTTGTGCGTTTGTGGGTAAACGCCTTTGGCTTGCATGGTCGTTCAATATTGTCGGCATCTTGCTCTTGATGAATGTTGGCCGGGTCGCGATCCTATCCTCGCCCGTTCCCTTCGGCTGGCAGGTTGATCCGCCGCTAGAATTGATACTCTATTTGCCGTATGTCTACATCGTACCGATCTGCGTAGGCGGAGCAGCGTTGGGGCACGTTCTGTTAACAAGGCGACTGTTGTATGGGGCGGCAGATTGATTTGGGCATCGCCCCGCGCTAAACATTGCAGACACGCGGCTCGATGGGCACGCGGTTAAACGAGCAAAAGCCCCGCACAAGAAAGTTTGTCGGCATCAGTAGCCTATGCGTTTACTTGCCAAACAAACGAACATCATCAAAATCATTCATGTCGTCAAAAGAGCCGATTCCGATTCGGCCCTTACCAAAAGTCTTTTCGGTTGCAGTCAAATGAGGCTTCTTCATATCATCAAAATAAACTTCGATCGTTCCTAGGCTACTGTCACGAACTACTTTCACGGTATGCCATTTGTCGTCCCATGCAACTTCCTTTTTGTTATCGGTTAGCGGACGACGTGGTTCTGCGTTGACGATCATGATTTGACCACTAGCTGGATCCGGTTTTGCGCCAAGATGCACGTAATAAAAATGCTGCGGATCTTGATGACAAAAGAACGCACAGCAATCCCGATGGTTGCCGGTGTCCTTAGTGCTCCGGACTCTGAATGTAAGGACGAAATCGGATACAAGGACGTCCTTGATCAAAGCAATGTTGTGCGGGCTTCTCACTTTGGGCTGGTAGTCGCTGATTCGTTTGTTGAGGCCGAACGACTTTTTGCCTTCTTCTTCGTGGAGATACCATGAGCCATCGTCGGTTGTCTCCCATTTGTCCCGCCCCTTTTCAAAGTCGTCGCTGAAAACTAAAGGCATTCCCTTCGATTCATGGTCGGTCTGCGAGAAGGAAAGCGGGGCAAGAACTATTAGCAACATTGCAAAAGCAGAAACCTTGTTGAACTGCAACTTGAACGGATGATCGGCTGACATGGTAACAATCGCTAAGTGAGGTAATTCCAAATTCAATACGCTTGGCTACTATGGTACGAAGTATTCCGGATATGTCGCAATGGCCAAGCGGAAATCGACTACTTAATTTTAACGCCCAATAGGAATCCCAACAGGAATTACGTCGATTCGAGCGAATACTTGCCTTTTGGAGCATTCGTTTTCTTACTACAATATCGCGTAAACGATTGTAGTTCCAATTTCAGAGTGAGTAAGTCGAACGATGACCATTAGAGTTGATGATATCCCCAATCCGTCTCCGGCCCAATTGGCTGAATTGCCTCGCGAGATTGGGTTTGTCCCATCGTTGGACACAGGACTGAAGACACTAAGCCCCTTGCAAATCAAGCAATACAATGAGACGGGCTATCTTATGCCTTTTGATGGGCTGGATACGGCTGAGGCTCGTGAACTCCGAGCGTTTTTTGATGGCGTACTCGCAGCGTTCATCGAACTGGGTAAAACGAGTTATTCTATCAATACGGCGCACTTAAGGTTTGCTCGAATATACCAATTGGTTCAACACCCAAGGATTGTCGATGCCGTCGCGGATTTGCTCGGCCCCAACGTTGTCTGCTGGGGATCGCATTTTTTCTGCAAGATGCCGCATGACGGCAAGCGAGTCCCATGGCATCAAGACAGCACTTATTGGCCTCTCAGTCCGACCAAAACCGTCACAGCATGGCTTGCGATCGATGATGCGGATCCAGAGAATGCAAACATGAAGTTCATTCCTCGCTCGCATCTTCACGGACTGATTGACTACGACGAGACCCATGAAGCAGATACTGTATTGGACTTGGCGGTTAAGAATCCAACTTCCTACGGTGACACCGAAGTCGACGTTGCGCTCAAAGCGGGCCAATTCTCGATGCACTCTGATTTGTTGCTGCATGGTTCTGAGGCAAACGAATCCGACAGAAGACGATGCGGGCTAACAATTCGTTATGCGGCAGCGGGCGTGACAACTTGGTACGACTGGCACAAGAAGGGGTTTCTTGTGCGAGGCAATAACGTCGGCAACTGGGCGAATCCAGCGATGCCGGATCACTAGGAGTTGACTGAAAGCACGTAGTCGCGTATCTCCGAGACGCGATCAGCTGCGTCTCTGATACGCAGCTACGTGAGACGATCACGAGCCGTTCAATCTTCGGTGTCCTCGTCTGAAACCGTGGATTCGCGAATCCTGATCAAATGACTCTGCCGGTTTGTTCGATAGTACTCGAAGGTTTGCGAATAGGGCTGATCCGTGGGAAGATGCAGGAATCGCTGATCAATTCCCCATTTGCTTTCCGTAATGACCGTTCCGTCACTCAAAATACCTTGGACTAAGGCCGTGTGTAAAATGTGCCTCACCTCGTCCCGATAGATCACGATATCACTTGGTCTTGGATCGGTGACCAAGACATATTGGTTGTCGCAGAGAATTCGGTCTACATCGAGCCCTTTTAAAAGGAATCGCCCTCCGGTGAAAACCCACCCATGGCAATTGGCCATCCTGTCTGCATCTTCGCGATGTATCATCAGGTTGGTAAAGGATTTAAATCGTTCTTCGGACAATGATGCGTACTCTTCGAAATGTTTCACGTCGGTCGCAAAGCGAAAGAGCGGAATACTTGTCCCCTCATCTGTTGCACCCAAAAACTCCTTATCTAATTCCATAACCCCCGGCACGCATTCTGAAAATCCTAGGCAAATGAGACTTGAACTACGTATTTGAATTCGGTGGCGGGTCCAACCGGTCATTGCTATTGCAAGCAAAATAAACAGCCATGAAGAGGTTCTTCGCCGAAGAGTGAATGCGGAACCGAGGGGTGTGCTTGCATGATAAGCACCTAAGGTCAAAACCATGAACAGTAGCAAACAACCGAATTCGGAGTAAATCTCCGAATGTTTTGGAAAAAGAACTCGTCCCTCTTGTAGCAAATCAATCGTAATTACAGAAGCCGCACTGAAGAACAAAACGCTGCAAGAATACTCAACTGGCCTACACTTTTTTGCACCGAAACCAACTCGCCATATGCTGCGAGCCAGAATCAAGACACTTCCGGTAAAGGAAAATACAAGGGCGGAAATAATGGCTGGTGTAGTCAATTTTGGATAGACTGCATAATGACTTAAGCAATGGCATCGCAAACAAAGCAATGTCCTTCTTAAAGAGAAACACCGACCGAGACCAGAAGTTTCGCAATCTACAAAAGGACTCATGCAGCTTCGATTACCGAAAAAATCTGCCTTGGTCGCGAGGAGTCTAGCTCTGGGTGATCCGATTAGGCTTGAGCGAACCCGACTATGCGATCCTCAATGCTTTGCAAGCCTCTTCGTACGAAGACTCTAAATCAAGACCGATAGCTTTGTTGTCGTCGAGCCAGATCGGAAGAGTCGGCAGCGCCTGACCAACGCTAAGCGGGTAGTGCCAGCTATCCATCAGTCTGCGATTGTCCTGATAACGCATTCGCATCGTAACGGCATAGATCGACGGTAACTCCTGGTCCTGTAAAAATTCAGTTGCGTCCGCTGACTTGAGCAGCTCTCGATACAGACTGAAGCTGCTGTTGGTGACAATATCGACAATTGATACAGAGACATTTTGCATGAGCAACTCAGTTGCTTTGTTGACGAAACCGGCGCGGCTATCCGGCCTATCTTTGTTGGATGGGCTGGCAATCTCAATCGCTGCTACCAATCGCCGGTTCCGCTTGCTATCGTAGATTCTTACCTCATAAACATCTTGACCTAGCAACCGAGGTTCCAAAATGGAGGTGGGCGCTGGCGGCGCATAAGTCATCACCGCCAGTCGGCCGCGATCGATCAATAAAGAGACTTCGTGAGAAATTCCTGTGTCGGATTCCAAGTTCTTTGCTCCAAGCGGAGGCCTGCTTTCAAACGTTCCAATATCGACTTCGAATCTGCCAAGGTATACACCCGGGCCAGCATAGTACGGCTCAGGCAGAACCTTTGTTAGTTGCTGTACAATGACTGCTGGTAACATTCCATGTAGTTCGTCCCATGACCGAACATCATCCAAGGGGGAATGAAAGTGATCTCGAAGTGGCACAGTGAATACCTCGAAAGTTCGAACGGTCAAAAAACTTAATTCTAGTCTACCATGAGTTTGGATTGACGGAGCGCACTACGGCCACATTCGCAGAGCACAAGCACGTCTTACTGGTGTCACAATCATAGATGAACGGGATGGAGGTATGCGAAATGAAATTTATGAAATGAAGTAGGATGCCGCGAGGAAGGCTGAGGTTGCGAAACTTCTAGTAGGTCGTAGTGTCACATATCCCAAGAAACTTGAACCTCGTAAAATGTGCGGTTAAACTCAGAAGCCGCAGCAAAGCAACCTACAGCTCTGATCGGACTATGAGAAATGATGACACCCAGGATAAGAACAGCATCTGGTTTGCGAACCGGATTTTTCGCAGCACTTGTTTTTTCACTTACAAGCTCTAACGCTTTTATTGCGACGGGTTTGGCCGACGTCGATGCGGAACCGCTGCGGATGCAGTCGGTGCGGATCTCGGACGATGGCCGGCATTTTGTACTTGCAGAGTCTGGCAAAGCCTTCGTCCCGTGGGGGTTTAACTATCTTGGTGAGTTTGGCAAGTTGATGGAGGACTCGTGGGACAAGGACTGGCCACGAATCGAACGGGACTTCCGAGAGATGCGGAAACTCGGTGGGAATGTCGTGCGGGTTCACCTTCAGTTCGGCACTTATATAAAGGGGCCGGACGAATTCGACCAGACTCAGCTCGACAGGCTCAGAAAGTTGCTCGACCTCGGCCGTGAACTCGGCTTGTATCTCGACATTACCGGGCTTAGCTGTTAGGCAACCGCTAGCGTTTTTCGAATTGCTTTAGCGCCCTACGAAGGATGCCGGCCTCCTCAGTTTTTGACGGAGGTTCCTATTTACTCAACATGAGTTTTAAAAATTATAACAATGGTCTTTTTTCTTTGTTGTGGGGGCTCAGCTTTTCATGGAGCCGTCATGGATGGTCTACTCCCTCGGTCTGTCGTGGACGCAATTCGACGTACTGCAAAAAGTCTTAAAGGACATGCACGTAGAGTCTTTCAAGCTGTCGTCACCAATGAGAATGCTGAGAGCAATCCACGAAAAGCGGAGACGCTGTTCGGTTAGGTGAAGCTCGGTTCCTTTAGTCGAGGTGGCCTTTCTCGAAACGAAACCGAAGCCAAAGCATCCGATCATGATATGGGCGGGTTACACACGCTTGGCAAGGCAGTTGGATGGGCCAGGCGATGACATGGAACGCTCTTTCTCCAATCGTTGGTGTTGCGACCAAGCTCTATGCAAACGGTGTTAAGCTCACCAAGAAGGCATTCTCGCAACTTGCTTCTCGATTGCAACGGACGGCAGGAGTTGAAAGGTGGAGCGTCCGAATAGTTCACCACTCGTGCATCCAATAAACCATAAATGCATAAAATCTAAAGCTTGTTTCAACCGTCGCTCCAAACGCGAGTGTGTAGAGCCCGCACATTGCTCATCGCAGGACCAACAATCTGAGTAGGACCGTCGATTCACGCGAAACAACTAAGCTTCAAATCACTTTTAGGCATAGCAGCCAACAAGGGTACTCCGCGTGAAGCGACGGTCGTACCCAAGTGGGTTCGTTGGTACGTTTTTATTGTCCGGTTGCCTTATGCTGCGCAAGCTGCTCAGTGATGAAAAATAGGCAATTCTTGACAATTGTAGCGGGCACTTTCCAAGTGCCGTCAGCCTTTGATTTTGCGGACAATGGCGAACGGCGTGAGACTGCTACTAAACTAAAACGTTCTTGTTGAATAATGTATCCCCAAAGAATGCCATATATGCTTGACCGGAAGGATATGGCACTATACAGTAGTATTAATGGAATCCTGCTTCCCATTGGGATGAACTAAGTTGGATTCCTTGAAAAAAACTGTTGTACGAATTGTGTTCGATGCGTTTTAGGTGGCGGCCCTTAGCTTGCGAGTCATTATTCAATGACTTTTTCTTCTTTTTCCTTTTCTGAATTGGAGTGTGTGCTATGAATCGTAGATTTCGAAAGACAGGTTTTACGCTTGTCGAGTTGCTGGTGGTGATTGCGATCATTGGAATTCTAGTTGGGTTATTGTTGCCAGCGGTTCAAGCGGCACGAGAAGCAGCTCGCCGTATGAGTTGTTCCAACAATATGAAGCAGTTAGGCCTTGCGATTCATAATCACGAGTCAACCTACAAGTATGCTCCAGCTTGGTGCACGCAGTTCACTAATGCCGAAGGCACCGCAATGAGTCCAGTCAGTCCTTACTTTTTTGCCGCAGGAAACGACGCAAAGAGACCTTTTGGGGCAATGGGACAATTGCTGCCTTATTTGGAACAAGCCAATGTGACAAACCTTTTTAACTTGCAGCGGCCGTTGATCGATCCAATCAATATGCCCCCACCTTTTCCTGGTGGAAAAAACTCTCCGTCTGCTTCTTCCAAACAACCTGTTTTCCTCTGCCCATCGACCCCGGATGTTCCATCCGATTACGGCCCGTATCTAGCCCCACTCGGTATGCCATCCGGTACAGTCTATTTCTTGCCACGCACCGATTATGTTCCTGTGCGAGGCCTATATAGAACGCTTGCCGTATGTGCTGGCCTACCAAGTACCGATACTGATAACGGGATGCTTGGAGCAACAGATAGCGACTTGACTTCGAATAGCGCCTCCAGCAAGCCCAAGATTCGGTTCAGCCAGGTTTCAGACGGATTGTCAAATACCATTTGTTTCACTGAACTTGCTGGTAAGCAAAGACGGTATTACCTTGGCAAACCATATTCCACTGGATCTTGGACCGCAGTCAGCCCGTACCCATTTCCAGGGTTCACGCTGAATTCCTTCTTTGGGGATTGGAATGTTGCACAGCGTCCACGCGGACTAAGCGGTTCAAGCCCTATAGATCCAACAGTGCAGGGTTGCTCTGTGATCAACGTCCTCAATGAATGGAACCCCTATTCATTCCATACGGGTGGCGTACAGATTGTCAGAGGAGACGGTTCGGTTTCATTCCTTTCGCAAAGTATTGCAACACAAACCTTCGTTGCAATGGTCACGCGGGACGGCGGCGAAGTCGTCAATTCCGATCAATAACTCAGTTTTTTGGTGAATTAGCCATCCGAAGTTTAGTGACTTTGGATGGCTTTTTTCCTAGTATGATCGGTTCTCGAACAACACTCCCCCTCTATCTCAAGCAATGAACAATTACATGACACTGCATTACAAATTTTCACTCCTTACAACCACAATGATCGCTCTAGTCGCAGCTGCTGGTTGTGGAGGGAGCAGCGGGAGTTTAGTGCAAGCAACAGGAAAGGTCTCTGTCGACGGTGCGCCAGCCAGCGGTGCAGTGCTATTGTTTTACCCAGTTGGAAGCAAGCAAATGGATGTTGCTTCGGGGCAAGCCGGCAGCGATGGTGTCTTTAAACTCACATCAAACCTCAAGGACGGCATTGCGCCGGGAAATTATCAAGTCACGGTCACTTGGCCGGATCCCGCAGCCAAGGCAAAACCGGGTAGCAACAAGATGAATATGTCGACAGATATCGATACTCCTCCTGACCTGCTGAAGGGACGATACGTGGCCAAAGAAAAATCGGGGCTAAAAACCGAAATTACTTCGTCAACCAAAGAAATCCCCCCGTTCGAATTAAAGACCAAGTAGCGACCGGGAGCATCCGCGATTCTCGATGTCTGAAGAACGAGTTTCAAACGAAGATGGCCAGCGTCAGAGCCGCCTAATGTTCGCGTTGATTGCGGCTGTGTTAACAGCCATGGCGGCTGGTTTGGGCTGGGGGATTCGCGGGCAATATGGACATGAATCTGGTGCAATGATCGCTGGCACACTTGCGTCGCTTACCTTGATCATGTTGTTTGTTCCGCAAGCGCCATCGCTAGCCGCGGCCCGCGCTGCTGCAATGATGACCGTTGCGATTGGTATCGGAGGGACAATGACCTACGGACAAACCGTCGGCTTGACACATGATCAAAACATGGTCGGCAATTGGGAAGCCTTGAGTTGGGGTATGCTCGGCTTGTTCATCAAGGGCGGCATCTGGATCGGCTTCGGTGGTGTCTTCTTAGGAATGGGGCTTGGTGGAAAGCGCTACAGTCCCCTGGAAATGCTGATTCTAATGTCCGCCCTTATCGGGTTACTCTACTTGGGACTTTGGCTAATCAACTCGCCTTATGATCTCGTGAACAAACGCTTGCCGCGTTTGTACTTCTCCGGTAGCTGGTATTTTCATCCTGACAAGATTGACCTGAAGCCGCGCCGCGAAGTCTGGGGCGGTTTGCTTCTGGCTCTAGTGGGACTGGTTACTTACGTTGCTGCGGTGCGCCGCGACAAGCTGGCATTCCGAATGGCTCTGATCGGATTTCTCGGTGGTGGACTCGGGTTTCCTGGAGGACAAAGTTTACAAGCATTCCATAGCTGGAATACAGAGCTGTTTAACTCCGGAGCCCTTTCGCAGTACAAGATGTTTGGTTACTTCAATTGGTGGAATATGATGGAAACCACATTTGGATTGATCTTTGGTGCGGTATTGGCTGTCGGGCTTTGGCTTAACCGCAAACACATTGCCATCGAACGAACAGAGTCGATTGTATCGCTATCACCCACCCTAGAAACCACATTGATCGTGGTTCACTTGATACTGTTGATGACTTCGGAATTTCTGAGGTTGCCAGGCAGTGCAGTTATCGTTTCAATGTATACAGATGGTTTGTTCATGTGCGTTCTGCCTCTGATTGGGATCGTGGGAGGACGATTTTGGCCATATATTCTCTTACTGCCAATTGTGGCGGCACCGATATGCGGCAAACAGATTCGCAACTTAGTCTATGCCGCAGAACCTCAATACTCCGTTTCCGTAGGATGGGTATTGTTTGGAATGATTCCGATCGGAGTAACATTGATTGCTGCTGTTTATTTGATCTCGACAAGCGTGGCGAATCAGAAAGCCAGAGTATTTGCAGCAACGGCCTTGCTCGTTACCACTTGGTTGTATTTCGGCTTAAATACTTGTTTCTTTCAATTTGCATGGCCATGGAGTGAGTGGACGGGGCGAACACCGAATCAAACTATTTTTAGTGTCTGCACACTCTGTTTATCAGTCGCGGCTGCTGGCAAATTAATGATGTTCGACCGCCCAAAGACGTAGGATAGGCTTCCAGCCTGTTTTTTCATTGACAGGCTGGAAGCCTACCCTACGTTGACAGGCTGGAAGCCTACCCTACGTTGACAGGCTGGAAGCCTACCCTACGATTGACTCAGTTTCGACGCAACTATGATCGCGAAGAAACTCAATGGGATGGTAACGATTCCGGGTTGGTTGAGTGGAGCCCAGGCCTCCTTAGCATCTGCCTTATATATGGCGGTGTACATATCGGGCGTAACGAAAACCCAAAGCAACGATGAAATCAGGCCAACCAAGACGCCTGCGATGATCCCTTGCCTGGTCGTTCCCTTCCAAAACAGCAACATCAGTAAAGCCGGTAGGTTTGCTGAGGCCGCGATGGCAAAAGCCCAACCCACAAGGTAACTTACATTCATCCCTTCAAACCTCAGTCCCAGCACAATGGCGAGCACCCCGATGACAATCGACGCTCCTTTAGCTACTCGAATGGTTTGATGGTCGGTCAACTTCCAACCGAAGAAACCACTGATGATATCGTGGGCAACGCTCCCTCCTGCGGCGATGATTAGACCGCTCACTGTACCGAGCACGGTTGTAAAGGCAATTGCCGATACTGCGGCAAAGAGTAAGTTGCTAAAACTTTTGGCAAGCAAAGGGGCTGCCATGTTGCTGTCCGTCGGATCCAACTGGCCGCTGACCATCGCTCCTAGTCCTATATAGAGAGTCAAAATATAAAAAAATCCGATCGAAGCAATTCCAACGATCGTACTTTTCCTAGCTGACGCTTGATCTTTCACCGTGTAATACCGGATTAGAATATGCGGCAGTGAGGCTGTTCCGGCAAACAACGCCAACATCAGAGACACGAAATCGAGTTTTGCAATCCAGCTATCCGAACGAATCCCTTTAAATGCAGGAAGATTTCCTGGTGATAGCATGTCTTTGCCATCGACGATTTTCGGCTCGATGGTCACCTTCCCGTTCTCTCCCTTTTTGGCAGTGGTTATCTCAATCTTTGACCGAGAGATAGTGCTGATAAAGGCGATCGGTCCTAACGGGCCTGTGCTTGTCTTTCCATCTGGCAACTCAGCGATTTTTCCAACAGGTTCGACGTTAGTTTCGCCCGGCCCAAATCCAATTGGGACGCCATTTACCGTTCGTTTGCCATCCTTGTTCTCAATCACTTGCGTCTTACCAAGTTCGTGCGCTGGTGATGTGTTCAAACCACGATTAAGGATCAAGACGGTCAAGATGAGCGAAAAAATTACCAGCAAACCGCCCTTGAGGAACTGCACATAGGTGGTACTAACCATCCCTGCAGTCACTACAATGAATACAACGACCGCACCAACAATCACAACACCATGCCAATACTGAAGCCCCAGTAACGGCTTTACGAGTGCTCCAGCCCCGACCATCTGAGGAATCAAGTAAAAGAGACTTACGACCAAAGTGCTTAGTCCGGCAGCCGCTTTGATTCCTCGCGATTGAAATTTGCTATCAAGCGCGTCGGCAAACGTGTATCTACCAAGCCTTTTTAAAGGCTCTGCGATGACCAACAATGCAACGATCCAACCTGCCAAGTATCCAATGGAGTATAAGAAACCATCGAACCCGAAAAATCCAATCATCCCGCAAATTCCCAGGAACGATGCAGCCGACAAATAGTCTCCTGCAAAAGCAATTCCATTGACAAACCAAGGAATTGATCCGCCGGCCGCAAAGTACCCTTGGCTGGATTTGGCTTTGGCCCCGAGATAAAAACTGAAAGTTAAAACACCTAAAACCAGAATACAGAATACAGCAATAGCCAGCGGGTTCGCTTCGTAGATCATTGGGAGAATTGCAGTGTGTTAGGCGAGGAAACCCATTGAAGGGCCAGAAACTACTTTGAACTGAACATCTTACCCTCGATTTTGATTCGCGTGTCAATATCCGTTTCCAAACAAGATTGGCAAGCCTTCGAAAGATACGCTCTGGAAAACCAGCCGCCTGCGAAAGTGGCTGAAGACTTGAAGGAGTCCTTCAACGCAGTTCTGCTTAAAAAATCAAGAATTCTCAAGCAATTACGCCGAGACGCGAAAGGGCTTTTGGATGACTGATGCACAAACGTGGTCCCAGCCGCAGATTATACCAATGCCCGATTGTCCGCTAGAAGTTTCTCACTCGCTTCGGCCCATGCCTTCAGGCCGATTGCTCGCTCCCGGCGCAACGCTGACCACCGACGATACACTTGGTGAAGAAGTATTTGTTATCGTGTCTGACGACAGTGGCAAATCTTGGCCTCACCGCCGCACTGCTCAAGGAATCGTCGGCTGTTTGGCGACATTTACTCCCGAAGCCTGGACTGTCCATCACGAGTCGTTGATCTACGACGCCCAAGCACACAGAGAAGGTCCGCATTCCGGCAAGACGGGCGTCGATGAACTCTCTAGTTTCCAATTCGGCTTTCCAACTGCGATCCGTTTGAGCGACGGAGATTACCCGGTTACCTATTGGAGCGTAGAAAGCAACGCGACTGGAATCCGTTGGACGAAACTTCGTGTAGGATGGTAATCCCGCTGCCATTTCGGATAGACGTTTGTTTATCCAAGGACGAGAATCGTTATTTTGTTTTTCCAAAGGGACCAATCAATGCGAGTCTGGCGTGCAAGTTTAGAACTAATTCTCTGTCTGCCTCTAGCGGTTGGAATCGCATCGGCGGCAGCTCCTAAAGTATATCTCGTCATCGGCGGTGAGGCCTCGTCGCTGGAAAAACAAGCCGCCGCGGAAATCGCTGCAGATCTCAAAAAAATTTTCGAAGCTCAAGTGACCATTTCCTCGGCAGCACCAGATGGAGTCGAGCATCTCATCTTTGTCGGCAGGCCCGAATCGATTTCAGTCACGAAAGAAAATGTTTCCAAGAAATGGCCGAATCTAAAGGAGCAAGATCATTTCTTACTCACGATCAAGTTCAAGGGCAAACCTGCGCTCTTGGTCGGCGGCCAAAGCCCAAGAGCTACGTACTGGGCTTCATCCGAATACGCACACTCTCTGGGTGTTCGTTCCATGCTGTTCGGCGATTTATATCCCGTCGACCCCAAGCCATTTTCCTTGGACCAGTACGACCGATTGTTGACGCTCAATTCCGACAGTAACACTTGGCTAGAGACGGATCCGTTTCCAACCGGAATTACTGCTTGGAGCTTGGACGAATCGAAGCAGAGGATTCGTCAGATTGCGCGGCTCAAATACGCTTCGATTGCATTCGAAACGCATCCGTCGCAACCTTTTGTTAAAGAAGCAAAAAGCGATCGACGCGAGCAATCGGGAGACCTTTGGTTCGGCTGGCGATTCCCGGTAAGTGGTGACACGGCTGGTCGATTCGCGTTCCGCGGTGCCAAGTTTTTCATTAATCCGGAGTTCGCAAATGCCGCGACCTACGAACAACGCATGCAGGCAGGAAACAAATGGGTAACGGGACTGGAAGCGCAGGCTGAATCGTTTGGAATGAAGTTGCAGGTGCAAACCAAGGATCAATCGCTGGCGTTTCGGCCGCTTGTCTCCGACGAATGCTTGGTCGCGTATCAGTCCAGTAGAAATCGTTTCGGCGAATCGCTCTCGGGCGAATCGCTTTGTTCAAGTTTTCTCGATCCCATCCTTGGAGGCGGATTGAGTCTGAGCGTGCACAAGGCCGTTGAGCAAATTCAGAACGCAAGCAAGTTGATCGACGAAAACGATCGGCAGTTCAGCATGCCTTCGCCTGACATGATTCTTAAATGCTACGCCCAATCGACGCCAGCGCCTGCTTGGTGGTTCAAAGTGCGAGAACTGTATCTCGGCGGCATGAACGAAATGTATCGAGCCAACACTCGAGCGCGAGACGGTGGTCGATCGTATTCGTTGTACTTGGCGCGTCGCTGTGAATTTGGTTATGAGTACATAAACTGCATAGACGCAACTCGCAGCGCTGCCATTGCCCGAGACAAAAGGGATCCCAAGGAACAGCGCGCGCAGTTAGAAAAAGCTGTTGAATCGATGAACGCAGCTTGTGTTGCGTTGTCGGCAATCGCCCGCGATCCGAGCGACCGGGGCATGATAGCGGTCCTCAACGAATTCGGCTATCGACCATTACAAAAAAAGTTGGAAAAGCTTGACGAATGATTTTGCGTGTGCGAGCTGTTCACAGCGATTTAGCCGTTCGCTTTGATTGTGGGGAATATGACATCGCTGTAGAAAATCTGAGTAAAATGACTGGCAGCGTTGGACACGAGATCCGAGTAGAATCGTCGTCGTCTTCGCACTTTATACGCAAACACCTAAGACGAGCTTCCGGAGAATTCGTATGTTTGAACGCAGCCGCACCCGTTGTCATCGAGTATTTCAAGACGTTCGCCGTAGAAGAAATCGGTCAATCATCCGACGCGGTCTGTGGCGGCGGCCGTCGATTGAGCTACTGGAACGAAGAGAGCTACTGGCACTCACTTCGATTGGTATTGAAACTCCGACTTGGACTGCGGTTGGACCGGCACCATCCAACAATGGTGGAGTCGAAGGCATTCCAAACCAGCCTATTGCTGGAGCCGTTCGAGCGATCGCAGTTCAACCAGACAAGGGTGGGACATCCGCGAATGAATCCAAGATCGTCTACGTTGGGACTGCCAATGGAGGTGTTTGGCGAACGTTGGATATTGACGCTGCCAGCGTGGATTGGGAGCCACTTACGGACAAGCTTCCTTCGTCCGCCATCGGCGCTATTTCCATCAGCCCAGTCGACCAAAATGTAGTTTACGCTGGAACCGGCAAGTTCAGTTCTTTCTATAGTTCGGGAACGGAGCCCGTTGGGCTTTATCGGACAATCGATGGAAACACGAGTGGAGCTCCAACCTGGGAACATCTCACATCAATGAAAATGGTTGGAGCCTCCGACACAAGTATCACGAATGTTTTCGCAGGATTGCCGATCTCGAGTATCGCGTTGAGTCCACTCGACAAGAATGTGTTGCTCGTTGGAACGACTTCGTCTGAGACTGAAGGAAACAGACTCGGCAATGTGCCGGCCGGACTTTTCCGAAGCACAGATGGTGGTGCAACTTGGACCAGGATCTCCGGGACGATCAACGCGCCAGACGGAGTCAACAATGATGGCGACAATGAAACCGATGAAGCCGACGAACGAAATGCCAATGACTTAGTTAACAATGACGGTGACGCAGAAATCGATGAAGCCGACGAATTAAACTTTCCGACCACGACTGTTTACGATTTGGCTTGGGTTCCTGGGACATCCACCGTCTTCGCTTCGACCGGTGACTATCCCTATCTCTATCGAAGCAACGATTCCGGCAAAACTTGGGAAAACGTCGGGATGCAGAACGGAATAAAGGGTATTCCGATCTCGCAGATCCTTACACCGGTTGACGTGGCTGCAGAGGAGAATGTGCGCTTTGCGGTTCATTCGAAAATGAATACCACCACCAACGTTCGAACCACTGTGATTTACGCGGGAATCGTCATCGATGACAAACTTGTCAAGGTATTCCGCACCGATAATCTGGATACGACCAAGCCTTTGGGTGATCAATGGTTAGCCGTCGACGATCTTCCAAACGTCCACCCAGGCAAACAGGGTGGAAAACATTTTTCTATCGCCGTCGATCCAGACGACCCAAAGCTGCTGTTCGTCGGGGGCGACAGGCCAGCATCTTCCTCCGAGAATGGATGCACCGGCTTTCGAAGCAACGTTCAACGCGCAACGTTTTCAGGCGGAAGCACCCCGAATGCAACTTGGGACAAACTCTACTGCAACGGCAATAGCGGCACGGCACCGCACTCTGATTCCCGTGACATGGAATTCATCCCAGGCCATCCGAATCAAATGCTGGAAGCCGACGATGGTGGCATCTATTTGCTCGACAGAGCCAACGCGGCTAGCAACGCGGTAGCGGACAGTCAACGCAAGTGGTTGTCGAAAAATGGTGATCTTCAGATATCTGAAATCGTTCGAGTCGCATACGACTCGACCAACAACATTTTCTTCGCTGGATTACAAGACAATGGAATCGTGACCCAGACAGCAGCCACCAGCAACGTTTGGACGCAAAATGATGGCGGCGACGGAACATATGTTGCTGCTGATCCGAGCAATCCCAGTATTCATTACACCATTGCGAATAACTTTTTTACTTTCTCGAAATTTACCTACACGTCGGTGAGCTCGAATACTAGACACGATCCTCCCTTATTTGATTTAGGTGACTACGACGAATATCTTGCGTCGCAACGTCGGGCAGTCGACATTCCGTTTGTCTTCAACAGGCAAATGTTTTCTGGTGAGACCTTCAACCGTTTGTTGATCGGTTACTACGACTTACATGAATCAAGCGACGGGGGAGACCACCTGACCGTCATCGAAAACCTACCGGCAACAGGTCTTCGGCGAAAACCAATTACCGCGATTGCTGCGGGAGCAATTGATAATCCGATCGTGGCATACGTAGCTCGGGGTCGCAACATTGCCGTTCGGCGACCGAATAGCCCGAGTTCATGGTCGCCAAGTGTCATCAACGGCGAAACAGCGGTTTGTGGACCAGCATCTAGCACGGCGACTTTCGCTGAATCAGGGATAGGATTCAGTGTATTGTCGGGGACAATCTACGATATTGCTATCAACCCACACAATTGGATGGATGCCTACGCGGTGGGTGGCGACGCAAGCGTTTGGCGAACGCTCGATGGCGGCGATTGCTGGTTTCCAATTACGGTCGGCCTAGGTTTAAGCGTGCGAGCCGTAGAGATTGTCGACCCGGATGTCGCCGTTGTCGGCGATGAAGTCCTCATGGTGGGCACCAATAAAGGGATCTATCGTGCCATCACAAAACCCGATGGAAGTATTGATTCATTTGTTGCATTCGGAAAAGACTTTCCAACAGTGCTGGTGAATGATCTTAACTATGACGCGACCGACGACATTCTCTACGTGGGAACGCTGGGACGCGGCGTGTGGAAAATGGACAGCGCCAAATCGAAATTGGAATCGCAAAAAATATTCAACGGAACGAATGCGATTGAAAACATCACGATCACTTACAACACTTCCCAGAAAAAACTTCTCATCAAGGATGGAACCAATACGTTTCAATTGAATCCAGAAACGATTGACTCGATTACGATAAACGGTAACGGTGGTAACGATACCCTGACCATCGACAACGCGATGGGCTTCATCGGCAATTTTGGTGCTCGATCGAAACCGCTAACGATCGTCTTCAATGCAGGCGAGGATCCGCCGGGGAACGCCGACATCGATAACCTCATCTTCAAGAATACGACGGCACAAGGCGAAGCAATAACCTTGCGATCGAAAAATATCGTGGGGGAGGCAGGTGAATTTAACTTGTCATCAAATAAGAGTCCGCGAGCAATCAAGATCGTATACTCTCAAGTTGAAAACGTCCCAACGCCACCGATCCCATTAACGGTCGCCGCTGTTGGGTCGGGGCTACAAAACGTTTCGGACGCTTTAGCTTCGGCGGGAAGCGGAGCCGATTCCGGTGTCGGTCCCATGGTTGCCAAACTCGTGAACGCGGAGAGAGCCGGTGAAGCGGGAGAACTGAACCGAACCTTCGATCCTGTCGGTGCCGCATCGATTGACCTTCGCAGCTTCGCTTCGGCGCCTGCATCCCCTACTGCCTTCCTGCGAAGAATCCTTGAATTCGGTGCGAATGCGTTCCGATTGAGCGATATTGGAACTCTGATTGCCACTTCCCAAGAATTGCGAACAAGCTTAGATGCATTAGACAATGTGCCTGACAATGTGACTCTCGCGCAGCTAACCGATGCCCAAGGAAACGTGACACAAACCAAGTTCGATGTCCAAATCGATAAGACGCTCTTTGGAACAGTAAAGCTTGATAACGTGGCGCTCAATGGAACGATCATCGTCAATGCGTCGGCAGATCTATTCGCGGATGCGCATGTTCACATAGTCTTTGGCGTTGATAGCCAAGGCTTCTTTGTCGATCCGAATCCGACAGACAGCAGCGGATCACCGATCGGGCCTGAAATTCAGATCCGAAATGTGCGAGGAACACTTGCGGGAACCGGTCGAATCGGAATTGTCGATGTCAATATCGATAACGGCGTCCTGACTTCAGATCCCGACGTCGGCCTTAGCATCGATATCGTCTTGCCACCAGTCAGTCCTGGCGTGGATGGCTTGATTCGCGATGAAGAATGGTACGAGCGAGGAATTCAAGAACTGACCGACGTTGAATTAGTTTCTGATCCTGGTGACGGAGTGAACGATATCTCGATCTCTGCTGATTTTACAGTGTCGCTGTTCAGTAGCGCTTCGCTCCCGACGTTTGGTTTGAATCTCGCATTTCCGGACGCAAGCGATCTCAACACTGTTATTCCAACGCCCAAGTCGGGTGAAACGATCGCTAAAGTTCTCGACTTCCTCAATGCTAATTCAGACAGCATCGTTACGGGTATTCGAACGATCGCCGCAGCCATTGAACAGTCAACTGGCACCGACACGCTCAACAAAAAAATTCCGTTGATCAACAAGACACTGGGTGAAGTCCTTGACAGTGCACCAGTTCCGCTCGACATCGCCAATAGCAATATCTCGGGCATCAATCCGGGCGTAACCGACGGTGGAAATACTCGCGTCAAGATATTCATCTCCAGCTTGAATCTCGCGGAGCTAGGAATCGAAGTCGAAAACACCGTTGACTATGTCTCCGCGACGAGTGGCTTGAGTACATCGGCGTCGATTGTGGAAGTGACGTCGAATTCGATTTCTGTCGAATTTCCAGTTGGCGTTGGCAGCCTGCCAGCTGCTGCTCCGAATCTCAAGATTCATCGAAGTGGAAATCTCGAATCGCAACTGCGAAGTCTATTGAACGGCGTTCCGATTCAGATTCCCTCCTTGCAAGATCTGGTGCAGAACCTCGAACGAGCGACCGGGTTCGAGTTGTTTAGCACGATTCAATTCGTCGGAACGATCGGACAGCCTGACTTCGCCATTCAAATCCCGCTGACCTTTGATCCGAAACCGAGAACCTTTCGACTGCCAATCGATTTGTCAACGAAGGCCGACGGCCTCAGTTTCGATGCTAGCGGAACCGTCGAAGTGATCGTCGATCCGAAGTTTGAATTGACGGTCGGCGTTCGGTTAGCGAAGAACGGGACCGATGGGAATCCGCTGTCGGTCTTCGATCGTATTTACGTCGTCGCGTCTACAGATCCAACTCCATCCGCAACCGGTGTTCAACCGACCGGCAAGCCTCTGGCATCGCTCGATGTGACTGTTCGATTGAACGACCCGCAGATTCAAGGTTCAGTTGGCTTCCTTGATGTGACATTGTCTGAAGATCGTGCCAACGGTGCGCCGGTGGATAATCCGACAACACCAATCGATGAAGATGGCAATAAGGGAATCCAAGCCAGCCTCCTCGCTAGGTTTGATTTAAAGGATGCCGATACCGATCCCAACGATCAACGAATCACGCTGCAAAACCTCGTTACCAAACCGCTCGATGTCTTGGCGTTCGATTTGGATGGTTCGATCGATATCGATGGCCTAAAACTCAATGCCTCGATCGGTGGAAGCAGTGGACTCAGTCTCGCAACCGTGAAGATAAGTCTCGATGGCGAATCATCGGCCACTGCACCGGGTCATATCAATACGTTCAGTGATCTGGCAACCGCTTTTTCGAACATCCAAGTCACCGCAAACTTCGATGCGATGCAAACCTTCCGAAACATCAGCGCCGCCGATGTGCTAGCAGCGTTGGATTTGTTAGTGACCAAATTGCAAGCGACCGGACACGGCGATGTTTTCAGCAAGCCGATTCCGATCGTCAATCGAAGTGTGGCGGACTTGATCGATCTCGGACAAGTTTTCTTGGACACGATCGGCAAACCCAATAACGATTCGTCGACCGCGACGGCTGGCAAGTTGCAAGCCTTCATCAATTCGAAGCTGGCGGAGAAGGGACTCCCGGCAAATGTGGAGATTATTCTAAAACCCGACGCAGTTCGCTTAAAGTTTGCAGTCTCAAAGAGTTATACAAAATTTGTACCACTGGCGTTTCAGGTTGGAGGCAGCGGTCTTTCCATTGATGGAAATGCGAATCTAGGGCTGACGGCAAAAGGGACGTTGAATCTCACGTTCGGGATTCTTACGGCTCCGGGCTTGACTTTGGTCGATCGATTCTTTCTCGACACAGACAACGTCGCGCCGGCGGTTGCTTCAGGGATTGACGTCAGACTCGAAGCCAACGTCGGCTACGTGACAGCCAATCAGCCGACCGCGTTAACCCCGCTGGAACTCGACGTCGTCTTGGGGCCGATTGGATTCCACGTTAAGGATGGACGCATCCTAGTCGGGTTAAATGTCGGAGCCAATCTAACAACATCGGATTCGAGCAAACGCATTACTCTCAACAATCTCGGATCAGTTTCGATTAAGCCAACATTCAATGGTTCGGTCCAAGCGGTCATTCCGATAGACGGCGATAACAGCGGGGGAACGGTTGGCTCAAGACTCAATACCTTGACCGGCGATGATGCGCTGATCCTAGTCGCAGGGAAGTTTACCATCCTATCGAGTCTAAGTCCAACATTTGCGACATCGAGTACTTTGGTCCTACCAGCAGGCTTAACGACGCCGATTGCCGACGGTGATCTGCCGACTCAATTGCGCATCGAAGGGATCAAAGTTGTCGAGCTGATCAACAAGCAGTTCTTGAATTTCGGAACGCTGATCGAGGGGCTCGATCGCCTTCTCGAATGGGGAGATCAGGCTCTCAACCTCGACATCTTGAACCGCAAGATTCCGTTCATTGGCAAGAGCGTTCACGATGGCTTGAATTTCTTGGAAAGCGATCAACCAGGGGCAAAAACACTACGCACTGTTATTCAAGCCTTGGTCGCTAATGGAGGCGATGGCCTCAAAGCCAACGCATCGAATGCTGCAGTCGATGCGGCCCTAAGTGTATTGAGAAACGCATTGGCGAACATTAAGAACGTGGTCCCTGTCTCGGATTTCAACAGCGATGGTGTCGTGAACGCACTCGACTTAATCGTTCCAACCAAAAACGGAGACGAAACGACAGGCGTTCTTGTTCGCTTTAAGTACAACCCGACCTTCACGACAAATCGTCCGTTCGATCTTGGAATCGATTTCTTGAATCTCAACGGGACAGGAAATGTTGCACTGAATGGTTCGCTCGAATTGAATATCGGCTTCGGGATCACCAAGACCGAAGGCTTCTTCTTTATTACCGACATGCCGCAGCCCGAGTTCAAGATCGGTGGCTCGATTATGCCGAGTCTAACGTTAGGGGCCAAGCTCGGTCGGCTCGATGTCGATCTTGCGATTGCAAGTGGTTCATATGCGTCGATCGACTTCTCAATGAACATCGTCGATCCAAGTGGCGATGGGAAGCTGACGCTGAGCGAGCTGACCAATTTCAGTCAGACATCCTCGATTATTCCGAGCAATAACCTTCAGCTCAATGTCGAAACGCATCTCGTCGGCACCTTTGCCACCAAACTCGATCGGAACAATCAATTGCCAAGTTTCTCAGCCGACGTAAATGTCGATTGGCGCGTTGCAGATGTCTTGCAACCAGACGGCTTTCGCGGGATCGACCTTTTGCATTTAAGCAGTCTACCAACAGCTCAAAAAACGCCGCAAGTCAAGATCGTCAATGTCGTTCTCGATGTCGGTTCGTTTGTGACCTCGATCGTCAAACCGATTTTCCAGAAGATTACCGAATCAGGCTTGATTCCACCGTCGCTAAAAACGGCGCTTGACACGGAGATTCCGCTCCTCAAAAGGAAAGTCAAGGATCTGCTGAGAGAGACGATTGTGCTCAATCCAGATCTAATGGCAGCTCAGAAAGAAAGCCGACTTAGAGTCTTCGACTTGTTGCTCAACATCACTACGTTTTTGTCAAACGCCGAATCGCTGGTCAGCCAAACCAACGACGATTCACTTAAGATCAATTTTGGTGACATCAATGTCGGAGTTAGTTCTAGCGATCCGACTATACCAGCCCCAACTCCGACACTTACCGATGCGACGGTAACGGTAACTCAAAAAGGGACAACAAAGCCACAAGATCCTGCGCAGCCCGGGGTCACATTCCCCGGCTCGAGAATTCCGCTCATCAAGGACTTTCTTAAGAAACTTGGCGAGATGGGGATAACATTCCCGGTCTTGCGGTTAAGCAACCTCGTCCAACTCATCGTCGGTAATGATACCGATATCGTATTAATAGATCTGCCTGAGTTTAAGATCGAAAAGACCTTCAATCAATCGTTCCCGTTGATTGGCGGTGGAATTGGCGACATCGTTAGTCTTCAAGTTGCGGCTTTCCTAGGAGGTGGATTCACGTTCACGGCCCACTTGGCGGGCGGCTTTGATACGAGCGGACTACGCAAAGGAAGATTTGTTGATGGTTTCTATCTCGGTGACTTCGATCCAAACTCCACGGGTTCTGCAAATGGACAGATCGATCCGGTCGATAAGGAGCGGCCGGAAATCTCGTTTACCGGATTCGTTCAAGCGGGCATCGTTGGTGAAGCCGAAATCCTTGGCTTCGATGTCGGAAAGATCGAAGGCTATTTCAAGATAACCGCCCAGGTCAACGTCGACTTGAATGATGATAACGAAATAAATGGCGTCGCTCCGCCGTGCGATACACGCACCGTTGCAGAACGGCACGATGGGAAACTCCACTTCAGTGAAATCCCCGCCATTCGTCTAAGCCACGGTGGCGAATTCCTTTCGATCCTAGAGTTAGACGGTGGGCTCTTCGCCGAACTCGGTTTACACATCACTGTTCTCGGTGGATTGCTATACGACAAGCAGTTTTCCAAGCGATTCGATCTCTTGACCTTCGATAACTTCACGTTCCCGGTCAATTGTCCGCCGAGCGGCTCGGACGGTGGTAGCTGTTCATCGACAGGATCAAATGGGAACAACTTAGCGACACCAATACTAAACAATAGTGGGCTCTTTGACATAAGCATTCCACCGCAAGGTTTAGCCGACCCGCAAGATGATCCGCTGCTTGCGATCGCCGAAGACTTTAATGGCAACCCATACGATGGTGGCGGCATCAACACTTACGATCCGAGCGAATTTGCGATTTCGAGCGCAATCGATGGTTTTGACTTTTCGAGCACACTAAGCAGCACCGATCTGATCGATCAAGGGATGCAAATCGGACAAGGAGTTACCTTCATGCAAAATGGAGTTGAAATAGGCGGAGTCGTTACTGCAGTGGCGGCCCATGGCTTCACTGTTCGCAATTATGCAGGTCCGCGCCCGGCTGCGTTACCTCGCGCATTATTCCGAAACAATCCAATTTCGGTCTACAGCCCAAATGAGACACTTGTGTTGCAGCGGCATGGAACGGTCGAAACGTTTGGTCCTACTTCATGCGGTGAAAACAATCTTCCTAATGGAACCAGTTCAGTCGGAGGTATTCAAACTCAAGATGATAACGTTGGTCTTGGAGCGGGAAATAACTCGTTTCAAGCGCACCCGTCCGTTCGCCTTCCTATCAAGATTCTCGGCGGACTTGGTAACGACACAATCATCGGTGGCTCGGGGCCGATCATCGCGATTGGCGGACCAGGCAACGATACGATTCAAGTCGGAACGTTTATAGGCGCAGGCGTTGCGCCCGGCGCCAATATCAAAGGTGGTTCAGGTCGCGATTCGATCTTCGGTGGACGAGGGAGTGACATCCTTTTAGGCGAAGAGGGTGACGACTTGATCTTTGACGATGTGGCTACGTTTAGCACAAGCTCACCAACCGGTAACGACAAGGTCGTCGGTGGCGGTGGAAAAGACACTATCGTCAGCCGTGGTGGTCTTGATGAACTCACGGGCGACTATCACGAAGAACTCGATCGCCGTCCGACTTCGACAAATGATCAAAAAGAAGGCGCTGATATCATCCGGCATGAGTCGACCGATAAGGCTACCATCTTCGGCGACAATCGTGGAGCCACCGCGTCCTCGCCTGGTGTAAAACCAAATTCGTCACAAAATACCGAGAACTCGATTCTCAGTCGCGGTACAGACGATGAAACGTTTTCGAACACGGGCGACAAATTCGAGCCGAACGTCAGTAAGGGGATCATTCGTATCACCGAGTCGCTCACGAATCCAACAGTTCGAAGTAGTTCGATGACAGCAACGGGTCTAAAACAACTCGCCGTCGCCACTAATAACACCATCGAGATCACCGATGCGACTGGCGTGTTGAATATTGTCGCCGAATCGGTTGGAACCACAGCCACAGTTAGCGCCATTACCAATGGACTCAAAGTTGTCTTCGCAGGTGGTCCAATTTACAACGTGCGCGGCATTAGCGGATTGACACTGACGGGAGCTGGTGGGAGCGATCAACTTATTCTCGACTTTGTTGATGGAAATCCGATTCCGATTGGTGGAGCAAGCTTTGTCGGGCAGGCAAGTACTCGAACGATTGGCGATCAGATTCGAATTGTCGGAACCGGCACCGAAATTCTCACTACGCCTGTTCGCGGTGCTCAGTCGGGTTCCTTTAGCATTGCAAGCCGTTCGCTCAAATTTAGCAATGTCAAATCGGTCGAGACCTCGAAGCTCAGCACGTTTTCATGGCAAACGGCGAAATCAACAGACTCATACTCGGTGCAAGCCGCTGTCGGAACAGGCGGAGTTCCTGCTGCTCAAATCGTTGGAAACTCGAATGGAAGTGTAGCTACGAATTGGATTTTCTTCGACATTCCTACCGTCACTTTGGACGCAGGCATTGGCGACTCGGCAACCACCAACGATATCGTTGGCGTTAACACCAACGGACTCTTGGCACGCGGTTTAAGCAATTTGAAAATTCTGACGGGAGATGGAAACGATATTATTTCTGTTATTGGAAATAGCCTTAACTTGGCATCGACCGTGAATCGGCTTACCATCGACGGTGGAGTCGGACTCGATCAATTTAATATAGGGGGCGATACCGATTTTAGTTTGAACGGGGATACGAATGCATTGACCAGCCCAATGATCGGCAGCGTGTCGCTCATCGGTTTAGGATCTGATAACATCAGACTCGTTGGCGGAAGTTCGGGAAATCGATTTATTCTCAATAACTGGCCAGGCAACGTCACGCTCGATGGCGCTGCTGGAATCGACTTCCTGACGTTGACAATGCGAGGTGGCTCGGTCACAACGGTCGACGAATTAACTCTTTCGACAAACGTTATTGTAAACTTGGGAGCGACAGCAACCATTGGCGGAACCCTAAATATGGGATCGGCCACCAGGACTTTTAATATCGCTGACGGGAGCAGTGTACAGGACTTGATCGTAAACGCGCTTTTGACCGGAACCGTTGGATTGACCAAGACCGGTGCCGGTACGATGACCTTGATACAGGACAATACTATTACGGGAGTTTTCACCGTAAGCGCCGGAGTTTTGCTCGTCGATGGACAGCAGACAAACGCCATCACGTTGAATGGCGGCACTCTCGGTGGTAAGGGGCAAGCAGGCACAGTGACAGGTTCTACTGGAACGTTGAGCCCTGGATCCAACTTTGGTATTTTGACATCTCGGAGTGTTGTCCTAACATCCGCCAATAACTTTCAAGCCGAATTGAATGGCACGACGCCCGGCAAGAACCAAGACGTTCTGTCGGTCGTCGGAACCGTCAATCTTGGAGGGAGCGTGCTTTCCACGACGGTGGGTTTCTCTTCGGTCCCTGGCAATACCTATCGAATTCTTGATAACGATGGATCGGATTTAATCGTCGGCACCTTTGCTGGCAAAGGCGAGGGTTCGACCTTTGTCGCTAGCGGCTTTACGTTCCAAATCAGCTATCGCGGCGGGACCGGCAACGATGTTGTCCTGACACATCTAAGCAACAGCGCGCCTGCTTTCCAAAATCGAACCGTAACTCCAACAATCGATGAAAATGGTGTCGTGACCATCACTGGATTGATCACAGAACCGGATGTTGGCGATTTGTTTACTCTCGTTGTCGATTGGGGTGATGAGAACACCCAGGAGGAGTTCCAGTTTGATCCTGCCCAAGGACGCGACGTCAAAGTGCAACATCAATACAAGGACGACCCAAGCGATCAACCACTCGATCAACGAATTATTTCATTGCTCTGGCGAGACCAACACGGCGCATCGAACGTTGGCAATCTTACCACCACGGTTTTGAATGTCGCTCCAAGTGTTGCCGCACGCCCGGAAAACACCAGCGCTGGGACTCATCTCAAAGCGAAGGGACAATTTACCGATCCGGGTATCGACTCGTGGTTCGCGACCGTTGATTACGGCACTGGTCAAGGTGAACAGGCTTTGCCGTTGAGCCCAACTGGAACATTCACCTTCGATTATCAATACGACCAATCAGGTCTTTACACCGTAAAAGTAAGAGTCACAGACGATGACGGTGGAGTTGGCGAAAGCACATTCCCCGTTCGCGTCGAAGTCGATAGCGACGGTCGGTTGTACTTGCTTTCTTGGCGCAATAGGCGGCTTAATGTTGACGTCGACGCCGATGGATCAGTCGGTCCGCTCGATGTGCTTGCAATCATAAATGAAATCAATCGAGGGCCAACCTCGAACGACTTACTGTCGAGGCTAATTGAATTCGATCTAGCAAATCCGGTTTACTTCGATACCACTGGCGATGACTACCTCTCGCCGTTAGATGTTTTGTTGGTCATCAACTACATAAACAATCAATCAAGCGCGTCCGCCGGCGAAGGCGAAGCCGTATTCGGGTATTCTCAATCCCCGATTTATTCAGTTCTGTCGCCGCTCTTTTCGTCGCCTTCGAATTATGCCGCTTCAATTCCAACGTCATCCATACTGTCAATGACTCACGTCCAGCAAGTATTCAGTGATTACGAAGATGATTCTTTTGATGTTGATCTATTCGCAGTTGCGATCGCTGACAATGTTCGACGCGACACTCGCGATCTCGACGAATTGCTCGATGATATTTCATGCGACCTTGCCGAAGCACTAAAACCTGTCCATCGAGGTTTGTCGCGACGGTAGTAGCGTTTGATGTTTTGTCTTGGCTTGGGCATTCACTTACTTGCGCCGTCATGCTAAGCACGTTCGCCAGCCCTTGAATGCGATCATCAGTGAGCAACCAAAATCAAAATCTTGTGCTAAAATCGCTGCATAACACTCGCACCACCGAGTTAACACTATGTTGATTGACTGCCATAACCACATCGGAACGGATTTGCTGTTCTACTTGCATGGGGACTTTCCGTATGCGCAGCAGCTCGTGCAAATGCAACAGGAAAGCCGTCCACTCGGGGTGACGCATTGGATCGTATTTCCCTTTGTCTCCTACGCAGCGATGGATGTTTCGAAATTCCGAAGTGGAGGAATTGAGTTCGGCAACGGCCTAGAGTCGATCCCGTATGCATTTGAAAATCGGCGATTGTTAGAGGAGTGCTTTGGGCTTTTTCCCGAAGAAGGCCGCCGAACCTTGCCCTTTGTAATGGTAGACCCAATGCGCAATACCGATGCGCAGGCGGAGGAGCTCGTCAAACTGCGATCCGAATTTCGCTTTCATGGAATCAAGATTCAGAGCACGATCATCCAATCGGACATCAAGCGACTTGCGCGCGAAGGACAAGTCTTCCTGGATCTCGCACGACAATGGAATATCCCGTTCCTAATACACAGCAGCGTCGCTAAAAGCGATCTGTGGGCACAGGCTCATGATATACTCGACATCGCAGCCGCAAATCTCGATATCCGTTTTTGTGCAGCTCATTCGTGCCGTTACGACAAGCCGTGCCTCGATCGAGTGAATGAGCTACCCAATGCTTGGTTTGACTGCTCGGCTCATTGCATACATTGCAAATGTGCGGTCGACAATCTACCCAATATCGCACCGCGATCGATTCGCTTTGATACGGACTACTCCAATCCAGGACGTGTTATCGCCGATCTTGCGGCCGCTTATCCAAAGAAATTCCTGTGGGGAAGTGACTCGCCTTTTTATAGTTATGCTGCCAAGCTCGATGGCGAAATCGTTCGACTAATCAGCACCTATCAACGCGAGGTCGAAGCTCTCAAGCAAAGCCCGCCTGAGGTAGTGAATCAAATTGCAAACGTCAATACTCGAGATTTCTTGAAGCTCCCCGATGAGAACATACTCGCTTAGCATCGAGCGGAAAATAACTGTCGGAACCCGTAGTGGACGAGGCTACGAGTCCCTGGAGACTGGACTGGTAACCTCGTCCACTACGACACGAATTAATCGCACGATGCCTAAGTGCGCAATAGGCGAGTATCTGATAGACTTGATTCTTTGCGTTTCTCCAGCCCTTGAAGAATGGTTTTATGAGGAAGTCCAAGGTTCACTCGACACAATTCGACGAAGTGCTCGGCGAACATAACGGCAATTCTGCGCCCGTTCAAAACTCGATGGAAATGGCTGTTGAAAACGCGACGGAAAAAACCTGCGTCAGCCCATTGCCCTATTCGGACACCAAAGCGGTCGGCGCGGCGGATTTTTACTTTGCGATCAATGCTACCTTTCGCTTTATTCTTGAGCGGGCCGGTTTGGATGGCCTGCGACGGTATTGGACCGATCTGGGTAATCGCTATTTCTCGCCAGTTTCCGAACGATGGAAAGCCAATGGCTTGCTCGGGATTGAAGAGTATTGGTCATCGTTTTTCAAGGCAGAGCCTGGAGCGGAAGTTGAAATACAACGAAGTGAAGCGAAGGTTACCGTGGATGTGAAGGTGTGTCCAGCGATTCAACATCTGCGCAAGCATGGTCGCGAGATCGTACCTTGCTTTTGTCAACAATGTTACTTCATAAACGAAGCAATCGCATCGCGAGCTGGCTTTGCGGCTCGAGTCGTTGGGGGCAACGGCTCATGCGTGCAAATCTTTCAACGCAATACAGGCGATATTGCTCCACAGGATCTGACTACTATCAAGGAGGCTTCATGTTAGGTTGCTACGATTTCTGCGGCCACTACGAATGGACTTTCGAATGGCTAAATCAGCTTGGCGGCGAGTCTCTGGTGCGCGAGTATTGGGATAAGGCGATTCGGTGTGATTCGCAGGTGCATGCCGCAGAATTGATCTTGAAGAACGGTTTTCCAGGTATGGAAGAGTATTGGGGCCATACGCTTGAGCACGAAGGAGCTGGATACTTTACCGCGTCGTCAAAGGACGTCTTCCGCATCGATATGCATGAATGTCCGTCAAAGGGTTTTCTCATTCGCAACGGTCTTTCGCAATACAGCGATTACTGCGACCATTGCATGGGTTGGATCGGACCGCTGATGAAAGAAGCGGGCTACACAATCGATCACGAGCACAACCATTGTGGTCAGTGCTGGTGGGAAATTCGCCGCGCCGGCGACACTTCGCCGAAGGGTGCCGTGAGTGAACTCGGCGGTGCAAACGATGTCCGATTGAATGTCAATTGGAAACATCAAATACCACTAGACATTTATTTTAGGTCCAACGACCCCGACGACAAAATCGCGTCGGAAGAAAAATAGACTTAGTCCATATCGCTAGCCCATCCGTTCGGGGCTTGCCCCCGACGGATTCGTTTTGGCTTACTACATACAATTGGGCGTCCGAACACCCGTTCTCCTCGGCTTTGCCCGCCGGAGGCGGGCAAAGCCGAGGAGAACGGGTCGATTCGCGAGTGCCAGCCGTTAGTACGCCAGAACAAGGTTGGTGGGGGACAAGCCCCCGACCAACCTGAAAGGCCAGATCGCAGAACGGTACAAAACTCGCATCATCGAATTTTTCGTAAGCTGCTATTTGCCGCACAGTCCAGGCGGAGCCTGGTGGCGGGCGGTGCCTAGTGCCGGCGTTTGCATTGCGTTCCTGATCAGCCGTTGGATGCACTATATTAGTGCCAAAACCCTCGGCTGTGTCCGTTTCATCATTTTCAAGAGATTATCGAATGCGAATTCTTGATTGGCTTGTGATCGCCGTATATGCCCTCGCCATGTTAGCAGTGGGGCGATATTACAAGACCCGAGTGCAAACTTCGGACGATTATTTGCTCGGTGGACGCACTATGAACCCGGTGATGATCGGCCTCTCTCTATTCGCGACCTTGACCAGTACGCTGTCGTATTTGGCGGTTCCCGGCGAGATGATCAAATACGGTCCGATGATTTTAGCGCAGCTGGCTGCGTTCCCGTTCATCATGTTGATCGTCGGCTGGATGATCATTCCACAGATTATGAAGCAAGAGGTCACCAGTGGCTATGAACTGCTGGAGAAACGACTAGGACTTACGGGACGGATGCTTGGCGCGACCATGTTCATGACGCTACGGATCGTCTGGATGTCGGCGATTCTCTATGCCACCACCAACAAAGTGCTCATCCCGCTACTTGGCCTTGATCCCTTTTGGGCACCATTCATCTCATGCGCGATGGGACTGATTACTTTGGTCTACTCCGCCGAGGGAGGGATGCGGGCTGTCGTTGTGACGGATGCCATGCAGTCTCTCATTATGTGCGTTGGCGCGGTTGTGATTTTGGCTTACGTCTCCATTGATCTCGGATCCGTGGGAGCCTGGTGGCCGAAAGGATGGGTAGCCCATTGGCAGGAGCCGGTCTTTTGGTTTCGCGCCGATGTCCGCGTGACATTCATGGGGGCGTTCTTGAACATGCTCGTCTGGATGACTTGCACCTGCGGCGCCGATCAAATGGCGCTCCAACGCTATCTCTCGACCCGCGACTCCAAGGCTGCTCGCTGGTCCTTAGGAGTGCATTTCATTACGGACGTCGCCATGATTTCAATGCTTGCCCTGGTCGGACTGGCGTTGCTCGGATTTTTCACGGTTCATCCAGAGGTGTTGAAAGCGGGGGGAAGTTTGGTCAAGCAGGCGGACGAACTGCTACCACGATTTGTAGTGACGGTCCTGCCTGTCGGACTGGCGGGATTGGTCATCGCCGCGATGCTTTCCGCCGCCATGTCGAGTCTATCATCCGGCATGAACTCGGCCAGTGCCGTGATCACAACCGACTTCATGAGTCGCCTACAGAGTGTGAAAGGCTCGCAGGGCGATCGCGTGCGAGCAGCTCGCATTGCTTCCGTGGTCGTTGGTTTGATTGCGGTCCTACTGAGTCTGGTCGTGGGCCAGCTGGCCTCGAACCTGATGGAGCTGTGCATCAAGGTCGTAAACCTGCTCACATCACCGCTGTTCGTATTGTTCTTCCTGGCGATGTTCGTTCCGTGGTCAAAACCCAGAGGAGCAATCGCCGCAACTGCAGCAAGCGTCAGTGTGGCGGTAGGCATTGCATTCTTTAAGCTAGGAGGCCTAGAGTTTCTTTGGACTACTCCATTGTCGTTTGTCGCTGGCGCGGTCGTGGGAAGTTTGGTCAGCCTGCCGTACAATGCGCCCAAAAACTAATTTCTCGATAAAGCCCGACGACCGCCAGATGCAATATCGCGTCGAAATCCACTCGAACAATGGCGACCGCTATCCCGTTTTAGACTCCGTTGAAATCGCAATGAAACCATGAGCGAAATCTGACACTTCTCGGCTACCGCACCAGTGAAGTTTCTCGTTCCCTGGCTCTGCCCGCCTGGAGCGAACGGGTCGGGGACATTGGTCCCATTCTACGGTACTTTTCATTCTGCCGGTCGCCTAATAGCCAGAACCGCCCCTGCAACAGCAAGTGATTTTCATATGTCGGGGGCCGTAGAATCGACCGCGATTATTCGTTAGGGTTTTCTTGGCGGCGTGTGTTTTTTTCGCGAATGCAACACTAGTCGATGGAAACGAAAGCCAGCCGGGGCCATGATTGGTTGTCAGAGTGATGCGACCAGTGCACTCGATCTTAATTCGCAATCAGCATCGCCCAATGTTGCGCGGAGATAAACTCGGCGGCATTCGTTCATGCCGTCGGCTTTATGCCAAATGGCACTCGCTTTGAGCCGCAACGCGCTAGCGTGCGGGCTGGAAGGCTAGTAGTCACTTGCAAATCCGGCCCTCATGCTAGCGCATAGAGGCTCAAAATTCACAAAGTGAGTACCATTGGGCTTTATGTCTCCAGTCATCCGTCCTCCGAGACTAGCTCGGGGGCGCGGAACCACTTCTTTACACCCAGGACACAAATCGATCGGATACGATAGCCCAAGCGGACGTGATCGCCTAGGTCATTTTGATTGGCGCGGACCACAGCGCGGTGGACAATTCTGGTGTAGGCGGGGTCGCAACCAAGTCCCATTCCAAAAATCTTGGAGAGGAGTACGAATTCGAATGAAGTCCCGTATATAATCCTTTGCACAGCACACAGGACCTACCAACAGCGCCGTTGACCAACACCAAATGCATGATGTCACCCAAATCCTGAACCAGATCGAAGCTGGCGATCCGTTAGCGGCAGACAAACTGCTGCCGCTGGTCTATGAAGAGTTGCGAAAACTGGCGGCGGCGAGACTAGCTCATGAGAACCCCGGGCAAACTTTGCAGGCTACGGCACTGGTGCATGAGGCTTACTTGCGGCTGGTAGGATCTGGAGCGGAACCGACCTTTGACCATCGAGGACATTTTTTTGCAGCCGCTGCGGAGGCCATGCGTCGCATTCTGGTCGAAAAGGCTCGGCAAAAGAAGTCGCTCAAAGCGGGTGGACAGCAAAAACGAGTGGAGTTAGCGAGGATTGATGATGATAACAAGGGGCCTGAACCCGACATCTTGGCCCTGAACGCGGCCCTCGAGCGGCTCGAGATCCTAGACCCTCGCACAGCAGAATTAGTCAAGTTGCGTTTTTTTGTTGGCATGACCATTCTGGAAACCGCCGAAGTCTTAGGGGTTTCGGCGGCAACTGCGAAAAAAGACTGGACTTACGCCAAAACCTGGCTCCGCGCAGAGATCCTCGATCAACCTCCGAATGACCCGGCAGTTTAAATTTTGAAAATTTTTCTGTAAGTCGGTAGCCATTTTGATGCTCGATTTCGCATTGTAGTGCAGAGAGTATTCCATTTCCCCAGGGAGACCCCTCATGGCGGGCCAGCGACTCGACGAAAAGTCCATTTTCAAGGTGGCGTGCAGCATTGAATCGACCGAAGCACGCAACGATTACTTGCGACAGGTTTGTGGCGAGGAACCGGAGTTGTTGCATCGAGTTTCCAGGCTTCTGCAGATCCACGCCGAATCTCCGTCATTTCTAGAGTCCCCGGCGGATGGGGTCGCTGCCACCATGCAATTGCAGTCACCAGAACACGCAGGCAAACGCATCGGTCCCTACAAACTTCGAGAACTCCTCGGCGAAGGGGGCATGGGCAGCGTCTATGTCGCGGAGCAAGACAAGCCCTTTCGCCGCAAGGTAGCCCTCAAAATCATTAAACCGGGCATGGACAGCCAGGAAGTGATCGCTCGCTTCGAGGCGGAACGCCAAGCTCTGGCTCTGATGGAACATCCGAACATCGCCAAAGTGTTCGACGCAGGAACCACGGAACTCGGCAGACCATATTTCATCATGGAATTGGTCAAGGGGTTACCCATCACCGACCACTGTGACCTGCACAAACTAGGGAATCGCGACCGGCTGAATCTGTTCTTGCAAGTCTGTCA
>JAYTVL010000675.1:0-2840 GCA_043744075.1 Pirellula sp.
TCACAAGCGAGTCGCAATCAATTCTTCGAGCTACAATCTTGACCGTTCGGTTTGCCAAAAAACAGCTTCGAAGCAATTTCCGGACAGACACTAGCTAGCAGCATTTGACCGGTGGTCGCGGAGGGCTCCGGTTCGCAAGGTCACGCTTGGCAGGCTCGGCAAGAGTGACCCGCAGTCAAATGGTGACGACTTAAGCTCTCCATCGTATGGGGGAAGGATCACGCAAGAAACGAAGATTAACTTCATCTATTTTGACCTTCGGGACTTTTTCAAGATGCGTTTTTTTCCCAGTTGTGGAATAATCTAGATCTTGCAGCTGAGTGTAATTGGGCGTTGCTTTGCTAGAGCTTTTCGTGTTCTACTCATTCAAAACGGTAACAGGAGTAAAAAAAATGGTTCGTTTTCAAAAGTTCAAACGTGGTTTTACGTTGGTGGAACTGTTGGTCGTGATCGCGATTATTGGAATCTTGGTTGGACTCCTTTTGCCTGCGGTGCAGGCGGCGCGTGAAGCTGCTAGGCGAATGCAGTGCTCTAACAATTTGAAACAGATCGGATTGGCGTTTCACAACTACGAGTCTACCTTCAAGTCGTTCCCGGCTGCCTGGTATGCACATGCGCCTATTCCTCCATACAACCTCCAATCTGGATTGGTTGGCTTGCTGCCATTCTTGGAACAAAGTGCCCTTTATGCAAAGTACGATAGCCGCTTTTCACCTACGGATCAGGGAGGACCTATCGGTATTGCGAACGTCGCCGTCATTGCGACTCCTCTTTCAATGTTTGTTTGCCCGTCGGCTCCCGGAGGTGGCGCTGATCGCGTTTACAGTGCAAAAGTTCCTGCGGGAGCCTTGCCTGGTCTATCAACAATCACATGGAAAGCCGCTCCCTCTGATTATTCCGTAACAACTGGGGTACGGTCGACATTCGGCGACATCGCCTACTCGAATAATCAAGGCGGAACACGACATGGAGCATTGCGGGCTGTCGGTCCAACAACACCAGAGACGAGCAAAATCGGTAATATCACGGATGGAACAAGCAATACGTTTCTTATGGGGGAGCGGACTGGTGGTTTTAAGATCTACACAGGTAGAAAAGAACTAGTAGCGGCTGCAGCAATTCTGACGGCGCTCGGAGAGACCAACGGAGGTGGTTGGGGTGATGCGTTGATAGGCGAAAATTGGTTACAGGGTGCCGTTCGCGGAGCCACAACTTATCCAATCCCCGCAGGCGGTTGCCCGATCAATTGCACCAATTTGCGAGGCTCAGGATTTCATGGCTTCCATACCGGTGGTGCCCAATTTGTCATGGCAGACGGCTCCGTACAGTTCAATTCAGAAAGTGTAGAACCGTTTGTTTTCGCCGCTCGAATCACTCGCGAAAAAGGCGAAGTTGCTTCAGGTTCGGACAATTAACTGTCAGCATGCCCCCGGCGTTTGCCTCATCATTACCCACATTTCTGCCTCAGTTGAACCGTTCCACGAGAGCGATGCCAATGGCATTGATGACCCTGAAACGGTCAAAGCAATTAGCCGGTGGTTGAGCGCAGCGACACCACCGGATGACAAAACGCCAAAATGCACCGACCCCAACGGGGTGACCACCGAGGTCTTGCCGACAACCCCGAAACGAACCTTCTCGTTCAAATGCAAGGCGTGATTGCGGAGTACGAACGAGAGAAGATAATGGAACGAACCCGTCGTGGCCGACGTCATTCTGCGGTAAGTGGCAACGTGAGTGTTTTTGGCAGAGCGCCCTACGGATACCTGCACATCAAAAAGACCACTTCGGGAGGCAAAGCCATTTGGGAAATTGATCCAGTCCGAAGCAAGCATGTCCAACTAATGTTTAAGCTAGGCGGAGAGCAAGGGCACACACTTGCTACGGTATGCCGGGAACTTCAAAGTCGCGGGATCAAGACAGCCAAGGGAAATTCAAAGTGGAATACAACGTCGGTACATGACATTCTTCGCAACTCAGCCTATCATGGCCAAGCACGCTATGGAAAACAACGAATGGTGCCGAGAAAACAAGGGAAACGCGCTAAACGGGGTGATCCGTCGATCCCTCGAAAAGCGAAGGTGACCGAAAATACTTTACCCGAAGAACAAATCGTTATTTCGGTACCAGCGATCATTAACTTGTCGTTGTTTGAGCAAGTAAGAACGACGATGCAAGAGAATCAAAAACGACAGCGTGAACGACTTATAGGAGTGAAACATTTGTTAAGTGGTCTAACGATTTGTGGTCAGTGTGGATCAGCATATTGCGGTCATCACCAGTCTGGACAAAACGAATACTTTTACTATCGCTGTATTGGCGCTGACAAGTATCGTAGAGCAGATCAAGTCATCTGTGATAACCGTGCAGTAAATGGATATCGACTCGAAGAATATGTTTGGCAGGATGTATGCAAACTGCTTCAAGATCCAAAACGACTTCGAACGGAACTTGAACGCCGGCGAAACCAAAACGTGAACAACGAGTCGAATTTAAACGAGCTCGTTCGGCGTGTTGGTCAGGTCCGTTCTCGCATCGATCGCTTAATTGATGCATACGAAAGTGGACTGCTTGAAAAAGCAGAATTTGAAAGTCGGATCGTAACACTGCGAAGCGAACATGATCGCGAATCGTTTGCCCTTTCGAGCCTTCGCGGGACACTCAACGAGAGTGATGATACGGCAACGGCTGAATCGGTTTTGGAACAATTGCGTACACAGGTAGGCGAAGGACTTGAGACAGCCTCTGAAGAGCTAAAACGAGATGTGATCAAGCTCCTGGTTCGGAGAATTGAAATCCACCGCGAAGAAATCCGGCTTGTCTACAAGGTACCCCAAAAC
>JAYTVL010000676.1:0-9510 GCA_043744075.1 Pirellula sp.
CACTGTCGGATACAGGGCGGTAACGTTACCCTGACTAGGACTTCCACCCAGCAAATCAATCGCCTTTAAAGGCGCACTCGCCTTTTGCTCCGCAAAAGAAGCGTTAACGACGCACACTTTTGCGGAGCAAAAGGCGACACTAATAACTTCACAGCCTAGGCGCGAAAGGCGACAATGGTTGACAAAATCTTAGACGGCCGGTAAGGCCATTAGCGATTGAACAGCCTGTTTGATTGCCGCTTTGTGAGATTCGCCTAATTCACCCAAGAGAGGCTGCATTGGACCTGTCGCAGCGATACCCGCGGCCGCAACCGCTTCATGCAATACGCGAATCGGCTGGATCGAATTCCTCAAGTCTTCCAATGGACCAAAGCTAGCTCGAATCCTTTCTGCCTTGGCAAAATCCTGTGCTTGGATCGCTTTGAGCATCGCCATCGATCTCGCAGGCGCAACGCAAACGCATCCGCTTGTAAAGCCACCCACTCCGAAATCCCTCAAGTGGATGATGGCTGGCTGCTCGCCGATTCCACTGACCACGAGATTGGCCGGCACCAACGAAAGTAACTCCGTCAAGTAAGGGTCAAGACTGGGATTCTCTCGAACCACTGCATACTTGATCCAACTCACTAGTCCATCGCGGACCAAGGAATCGACAATCGATGGCGAGAGCCAACGGTCATGCTTGAGGTACAACACAATCGGTTTGCCATACTGTTCTACAAAGAGTCGAATTCCGGTTGCGATCCCGGCTTCGTCTGCGATTTCCTTCTGAGGCAAGATCATGACGGTTGGGAAATTATAATCTTTTAACACCTGGGCTTGGTCCATCATGATTCCGAAGGCAGGCCCGACCGATGGCACAATCCAAGTATTTGGCGCTGCAGCATCGGCAAGTATGGAGAGCGCGTCGGCGTATTCCGTGAGTCGCATGTGATAGAAAACCGCGTTACCGCCATAAAGCAATGTGGAAACTCCACCCGCTTCGATAGCCCGAATAATCTTGGTGTTTTCCACGACAGAGATTCTTCGGTGCGCATCGCGAGCCATGGGCGGTACCGCAATCACGCTGGCGGCGAGCAATTCGGGAGTTACAACAGAAGTCCACATTAGAAAATATCCGGTTCTCGGTTCGAAGAATGGCCATGGAGGAAGTCAAAATCGCAGCCTTCGTGAGCCTGCGTGACATGATCTGCAAAAATACGATGATAACCGCGCGTCCACGTGACGGAAGGCGGCACCCAATTTTCTCGCCGCTTGTTCAAGGTCGCTTCGTCGACCAGCAGCATGAGACTTCGGTTTGCAACATCCAATTCAATCAAATCGTCATTCTCTACGAATGCGAGCGGCCCGCCCACATGAGATTCCGGAGAAATATGCAGAATACATGTTCCATAGCTGGTCCCGCTCATCCTAGCATCAGAAATCCTAACCATGTCTCGAATCCCACGCTTCAGCAGTTTTTCAGGAATCGGGAGCATTCCCCATTCAGGAAAACCAGGCGCGCCTATCGGACCGGCGCTTCGAAGCACAAGAACCGTGTCCTCGGTGACAGCCAGCTCTGGATCATTGATTTGCTTCTTGAGCTCAGCATAGTTGTCGAAAACCAACGCGGGCCCCACATGCTTTTGCAAATGCAGTTCCGCCGCCACGGTTTTGATTACGCATCCATTGGGGGCCAAATTTCCTCGGAGGACACACGTCCCTCCAGTCGGCCACAATGGATTGTCGCGTGTTCGAATGACCGAATCGTCAATCACTTCCGCAGACTGAATCTGCTCCCCTAACGACATGCCGTTGACGGTCCTTGTTTCCAGATGCAACAAGTCCCGCATTCTAGAGAGCAAGCCAGGCAATCCACCCGCATCATAAAAATCCTCCATCAAATACTTGCCGCTGGGACGAAGATCTGCCAGAACAGGTATTCTCTTGGACATGGCGTCATAGTCATCCAGCGTCAATGGGATGTCGGCTCGTCCTGCCATGGCAATCATATGAACAATTGCGTTGGTCGAGCCACTTATCGTTAGCTGAGTGGCCATTGCATTTTCGAAACTGGCGCGTGTCAGCAAACTGCGCGGCGTTATGTTTTGCCAAGCCAACTCCACTGCCCGTCTGCCGGTAGCGACAGCTAGCCGACTGTGTTCGGCTACGACCGCAGGAATACTTGCTGCGTTGGGCAGCGTAAGCCCCAAGGCCTCTGCGATGCATGCCATGGTCGAAGCAGTCCCCATGGTCATGCATGTTCCTGCCGATCGAGCGATGCAGTTTTCGACCCCCTTCCAATCGCTATCACACAAATTTCCTGCGCATCTCTCTGCCCAGTACTTCCAAGCGTCTGTTCCACTGCCCAGCGTTTGATCTTTCCATCGTGCCTTGAGCATCGGACCAGCCGGAAAAAAAATGGAAGGAACATTTGCTGAGATCGCACCCATGATGAGGGCTGGCACCGTTTTGTCACAACCGCCCATGAGCACCACCGAGTCTATTGGATGGCAACGTATCACTTCCTCCGTTTCCATCGACAGCAAATTTCGATAGAGCATGGTCGTCGGCTTCATCAGCATCTCGCCAAGACTCATCACGGGTACTTCAACGGGAAAGCCGCCCGCTTGCAAAACGCCACGTTTGATTTCATCGACTCGCTGCTTGAAATGCGAATGACAAGTATTGAGGTCGCTCCAAGTATTGAGCAAGGCCACGATCGGTTTGCCTTGATAATCGGCGTCGTCAATCCCCATGCCTTTGAGACGTGAACGATGGCCAAAACTGCGCAGGTCATCGGGGCCAAACCAGCGATTGGATCGCAGCTTGTTCGGATCTTGAGTTTCAATGGGATTGTCTTTTTCTGACATTGGAATGAAGTTCATCTTTAGGGTAAAGTAAGTCACCCTCCCTCGGGGAAGGCGGCGAAGGACTGCCCGACCAATTATGGTCGTAGTGAAACTCGTCAAGAGTTTCGGTTGAACACAGATCCGAAAGTCTTGACGACTTTCGCTCCCGTCATAGCGGACATTTATTATCGAACGGTTCTGAGCTGGCGAATGGCTAAGCTGGACGACAATAAGTGCAATCTAAGTACCTGTGACGGAGTTTCTTGTTTAACCGTTAGCCGTAGGCGTATGTTACCAGTAGCGAGTACGCCTTCGGCGGGCTGTTAAACAAAACATGGAACGATATTGCGTTTAACGGCAAGCCGTAGGCGTGGGTTTTATGCGTCGGCGCTTAACTCCCCCTGGAAATCTTCAAGTGCTTGCGCCAATGTTGATTATCGACCACTGGAAAATCGGTTCGGAAATGCACACCGCGGGACTCGGTGCGGGCCAGGGCGGCAGCCGTCATTTGGAGGCTGACCGTCAAGATGTTTTGCAATTCCCAGCCGTCAACGCCCGACAAGTCTTGCGCCAGAACATAACTACAATACTGTTGTATCGCATGCACTGCTTCGGTAAGGCGATCCTCGCGTCGCTGGACTCCCACATTACGCCACATCAAAGCCCGAACCGCGTTGCGAATGTCGGTCAAATCAATCGGTTGGCTAGGCTCACCTTTGGCCTGATTTGAAATGGGTAAAACTCGCAATTCACTATCCTTGTTGCTCATAGCCGCCCGAGATGCATTGCGTCCAGCGATCGCACCGTAGACAAGCCCTTCGAGCAGGCTATTGGACGCGAGGCGATTGGCTCCATGCAGACCAGTACTGGTAACTTCCCCAGCAGCCCAAAGGCCTGGCAGTGTCGTTTGTGCATTCCCGTCCACCTCACAACCACCAATCATATAATGTGCCCCAGGTCGCACCGGAATGGAGTCCGTTGCGATGTCCAGCCCAAAGCCGGAGCATACCTTTGCGATACCTGGAAACCTCGCTCGCACGTGCACTGGATCCAGATGCTTCATCGTCAAATACACGCACGGCGATCGCGTTTTCTCCATTTGGTTGACGATGGCTTTGCTCACCACGTCTCTCGGTGCTAGCTCCAAACGTGGATCGTAGTCACCCATAAATCGGTAGCCAGTCGCATCGACCAAAAAAGCACCGTCGCCACGCACCGCTTCGGTAATGAGAGTGCGAGAGCTGCCGGCGATGTACAAAACCGTTGGATGGAACTGCATGAATTCCATGTCGCGCATGACCGCTCCAGCTCGGAATGCAATAGCGTGTCCATCACCTGTCGCCACACGTGGGTTGGTTGACTCGCGAAAAACTTGGCCGCATCCACCGGTGCATAAAATGGTTTCCTTGGCCCAAATCAAATAGGGCTTTCCGCCTCGAGAGGACGCGACAGCTCCACGGCATCTCCCCTCATGCGTTAGCAGGTCGATGGTAAAGGTCTCTTCGCAAATCTCGGCAAACGGACGCTCGCGGGTATGAGCGATCATGGCCCGCATGATCTCCTTTCCGGTCGCATCTCCCAAGGCATGAATGATGCGTTGATGCGAGTGCCCACCTTCCCGACCCAACACGAGTTGCCCATCCTGACGATCAAAGCGTGTCCCCCATTGGATCAGTTCTGCGACCCGATCAGGGGCTTCTCGAACCACCAAATCGACCACGCTTGGATCGCATAAATCTGCTCCTGCCACCAACGTATCCTGCACATGGTTATCGAATCGATCCTCAGGGTCCCAGACGCTCGCGATGCCACCCTGTGCATAGGCGCTATTCGATTCCTCAAGCTTGTCCTTGGTCAGGATCATCGTTCGCAACGAGGGATCGACTTCGTGTGCCGCTCGCAGCCCCGCCAAGCCACCTCCGATAATCAGAACATCCGTAAAGAAATGCCCACAGCGCTTGGGCTCGATCGGCACAAGATAGCGAGGCGTTAGCTGGGACCACGGCTGATTCAGGACTCGACTTGAGATTGTTGATGCGGGTGATTCGAGAATCGGCATTGGGACTGTTTATTCGTTTGCGGCTTATTGCTTCTTGGTCCAGTTTTGACTGCGAGTGATTGTAGCATTAAGCATACTGGACGTCTCGGAAGTGCAATGCACCAGCCTTCCTTTTTAATTTTGAGGCGTTTCCAGAACAACCACGCATTTCGTTTTCGGTACAATGCGGTTTCTGTAAGGTAAATAGGCCACTCCATTTCCCAGTTTCTTTTTCAATTCTTAACACCTCTCCCATGAATTCGCCAATTCTAAATCGATTACGCATGTTCGTTTTTTTGACTCTCCTAATTACTTTGAATAATGGAGACGCGATGAGCCAAGTCCCCAAAGCCAACGAAGATGAATCGCTGGTTGTTATGAGTCCGCTCCCGGATCCATTGCTTCGTGTGGATGGAACTCTCATCTCCGACGCGAAAGACTGGCCAGCGCAACGTGCTCGGTGGATGAAGCTCATCGCGGAACACGAATACGGGTTCGCTCCTACCGAAAAGGCAGAGGTCACTTGGCAGCTTGTCGAAGAGGGGCTCACGAACAACGACAAAACCAAACGTCAACAATTCGTGGTCCATCTAAAAACAGCCGCAGCTTCCCTCGATATCGATTTCGCGCTCTTTTCACCGAACCAGCCCGGCAAAGTCAAAGGGACATTCCTAGGCTTGAATTTCCAGGGCAACCATACCATCGATGCCTCGCCCGCCTTGCGACTTCCAAAGAGTTGGGTCGCCAACGATGCCAAAACTGGAATCACGGAAAACAAGGCGATCGAGGCTTCCCGCGGTGCGCAAGAACGGCGATGGCCGATCTCAGAAATGACGGATCGCGGCTACGCAGTTGCCACTGCCTATTACGGGGATATCGACCCGGACTTTGATGACGGGTTCAAGAACGGCGTGCACTCGCTTTTTCCGTCGCACCGAGCGTCGCCCGAACATCGCGACCGTTGGGCCAGTATCGCCGGTTGGGCCTGGGGTTTGTCACGGCTAATGGATGTCTTGATTCAGCAGCCCAATATCAATCCGGAGCGAGTGGCCGTGATTGGCCATTCTCGCCTTGGAAAAACCTCCCTTTGGGCTGGGGCATCGGACCCTCGTTTTGGCATCGTTATTGCCAACAATTCCGGCTGCGGAGGTGCAGCCCTGGAACGACGCAATTTCGGCGAAACCGTGGCCCGAATCAACACGTCTTTTCCGCACTGGTTCTGTCACAAGTTCAGAGATTACAATCAAAACGAAGCTGCCATGCCCTTCGATCAACATACGATTGTTGCTTGCATTGCACCTCGGCCCGTCTACATCGCCAGCGCCACCAAGGATCTTTGGGCGGATCCAAAAGGGGAATATTTGAGTGGATGGTATGCATCACCTGTCTATAAACTACTTGGGTATGACGGTTTACCCTCGGAGGTGCCTCCCCAGCCAGACACCAGTGTCGGGGACCGTGTCGGTTACCACAATCGCAACGGAGGGCACGATATTCTTTCCTACGACTGGCAGCAGTACATGAATTTCGCGGATCGGCACTGGAAATAGTTGATCGCCGAAGGAAGCCAAAACGGTGTCCGGTGTCCGATGGAGGCAAGCTCCGAACGGACGATTTCCTAGCCCGTTCGGATAAAAAGGTTGATTTTCGTGAATTGACTGTCCGAAGGTTGAATCGCCGTTCGTCATAAATCTATCAGAGCAAGGCGAATTGCCTTCAAGTACCATTTTCCAACCTTTGAAAAGGATACCCTTTATCATGGCAAAGTTTTTATTGCTTTATCGCGATGCGGTCGAACCTCGAACTCAGCCATCGCCGGAAGAAATGCAGGCGTTTTTGGCGATGTGGGGCGAGTGGTTTCAACAGTTCGGACCTAAAATCGTAGATGGCGGCGATGCGTTGCTGCCAACCGGTCGAGTTCTGAAGCCGGGTGGCGAAGTAGCCAATGGCCCTTACGTTGAAGCCAAGGAAGTCATTGGCGGATTTTCGGTAGTCGAAGCTGAACACTACGAATCTGCTGTGGAGATCGCAAAAGCTTGCCCAATTGCCAAGATTGGCGGGGCGATCGAAATCCGTGAGTTCGCTGGTTACAACTAACGAGCCTTCTGAATCGCAAATTTCGCCTCCAGTCGGCTCGATCGATTCCCATGATGCAGGATTCAAGAACGCTTGTCGATCACTTTTTTCGCCACGAGTATGGACGCTTGGTGGCGGTGTTGACACGTTCCTTGGGGATCCGAAATCTTGAACTCGTCGAGGATGTCGTTCAAAGCTCACTTTCCAAAGCCCTTGTAACCTGGCGCACCAGTGGGATCCCCGACGATCCAGCGGCCTGGCTATTCCGCACTTCTCGCAATTTGGCCATCGATGCCATTCGGCGAACCCAAACAGAACACCGACTGCTATCCTCCAAATTGTTATCGCCGGAAACGCGCGACGAAGTTGCAAATCAAACTGTTCACTTCGCGGAGGAGGTTGGGGACGAATCGCTCCGCCTCCTTTTTCTATGTTGCCACCCCAACATTCCATTGGAATCAAGCATCGCGTTTGCTTTGAAGACCGTTAGTGGTTTCAGTACCGACGAAGTTTCTTCCGCGTTATTAATTACTAGGACAAACGCTGAAAAACGAATGACTCGAGCGAAAGAGAGGCTCCGCGAAATTGGGACGGAAATCACCGAACTCGATAATGCTGCACTCGAATCCCGAATCGATGCGGTTCAATCGACTATCTATCTCGTGTTTAATGAAGGCTATGCATCATCGGGCGGTCATACGACACTTCGAAAAGATCTTTGTGAAGAAGCGATTCGATTGGCTCTAATGCTCGTCGCTTCGGTACCCAGTGTAGCTACTTCTAGTTGCGCACTGCTGGCGTTGATGTTGATGCATTCAGCAAGATTTGACGCACGCGTGGACATGCACGGCGCAGTCGTCTTGCTCAAAGATCAAGATCGGTCGCGATGGGATTGGAATCGTATCCGCGAAGCTTTGGATTGGATGTCAAAGTCCGCCGACGGCACACGACTCTCCCGTTACCACGTGGAAGCCGCCATCGCGTGGGAACATTGCAGAGCAGAATCCTTCGAAGAAATCGACTGGTCCACGATTGCCGTGCTTTACAAGTGTTTAGAGCGGATCCACTCTGGCCCTATGGTTCGACTGAATCTTGCAATTGCTTTGTCGTATTCATCGAGCCCGGAAATCGGCTTGACTTTTTTATCGGATATTGTCAAGGAAGATCGAACCAGACTTCGGCCTTGGTGGGACTGTGCCATGGCAGATGTTCTCTCACGAATGGGCAATTTTGAAGATGCCATATCTCATTGGCAAGACGCTTTATTGTTAGCCTCAAACCCGGATCAACGCGAACTAATTGCCAAACAAATTGCGCAAGCGAAAAACAAAAAAGCAACACCTTCCAAATGATCGGAGGGTGTTGCTTGGATTAAAGCCAATCCCGAATTTTTTGACAGTAGATCAGATGATCCGCGAACTGTCAAAACTATTTAGGAGGCATAATCACCGAATCGATGATGTGAATGACACCATTCGAAGCGTCGATGTCGGTCGCAATGATCATGGCGTCGTTTACGAAAGCACCCTTATCGTTGGCTTTGATTGCCACGGTCGCACCCTGAACTGTCTTGGCAGACTTCGCAGCCACAGCGGCTTCCGAGTAGACCCGACCCGAAACAACGTGATAGGTCAAAATTCCGGCCAATGTCGCTTTGTTTTCTGGCTTCAAAAGATCCGCCAATGTTGCAGCTGGAATCTTTGCGAATGCTTCGTCTGTTGGAGCGAAAACGGTGAAAGGACCAGGTCCGCTCAAAGTTTCTACCAAGCCGGCTGCTTTGACCGCTGCGAGCAGCGTCTTAAATTTACCAGCTTTTTCAGCAACGGCAGGAATGCTATCCGAAGCGGGCATTATTACAGAGTCGATAACATGGATAACACCGTTGGAACAAGCGATATCCGTGGTTACAACCTTCGCGCCATCGATGTTCACTGTCTTGCCGTCGACTTTGACGTCGACGCGTTGACCATTCAGCGTGACAGCACCCCTAACTTTGACAACGTCACCAGCCATCACTTTGCCGCTCACCACGTGATACTTCAAAATGGCGGCAAGCTTTGCCTTATTCTCTGGCTTCAGAAGGCCTTCCACAGTACCCGCTGGCAATTTGGCGAACGCTTCGTCTGACGGAGCAAAGACGGTGAAAGGACCAGGTCCTTTGAGAGCACCGACAAGGTCAGCGGCACCCAAGGCGGCAGCTAATGTCTTGAACGAACCAGCACCGACGGCAGTGTCAACGATGTCTTTATCGGCTGCGAACGCGGCCGAACTGAAACTCGAGATGGCTGCAAGAGCCAAAGTGAAAATCTTTGATTTCATAGTTTTTAAAATCCGTGAGGGAAGCAATTTGGTACCTTAAGTCAATCTCAAGGCGAAACATTTTGACGGTCGCGACTCGTTCCCGGACTATACGGGTTAGTCAACCGAATAGATTCAATTTTCTAAAATGTTTTCGGGGTACAGTTGGCCGCCCTGTGAAGACGACTAGCACGCACGTGTCAATTCATTAGGCGAGCGTCAGACATAATACTACCAGGCCATGCCACCGTGTGGCACGCCCAAAGC
>JAYTVL010000677.1:0-9452 GCA_043744075.1 Pirellula sp.
AGTATTGTTCTCCCAGTTGGCACGACTTTGGCAAACTCCTTGCCCGCAGGTGCCGAAAAATGAGGAGGTTGCGCCATCGCTTGATCGGCGAACAAAAAAACAATCAAAGTGAGTGTATGGACTATGCAGGCATCGATTCAGGTTGTTCCACGTCTAGCCATTCACGAGATTGCGTTTGGATCGTCTTAATTCTCGAAAAATACACCGCTGCAATCACAGTAAATACCAAGCTGATCACGACCGAGATCCAGCAAGCCCAGCGAAACCCCGACAGGATTTGGGTCGCAGACGAGCCCTCCGCTTTTGGCATGAAATTGCGAAAAATCATAATTGCTACGTAGCCGAAGTAACCGAGCGAATCGACCACATACATCAAAAAACCGATATTGCATCGGTCCCGTGTGAGCGCAATCATGCGCTCGAACACCGTTGTGTGGATTGCAACGAAAGGCAGATAAAGTCCGGCTCCAACCACAACCATAAATCCCAAAAGGGGAAATGCTCGCCCTAGCCGATCCGCACGGGTCATCGGGTTGCGTTCACTCCGTTCGGTGATATCGCGCTGCGATTGCGCGGGGATTTGCACTAGCATCCACACGCTAAAGAACAATGGAATCACAAACAACATTCCGGCAATGAATGGCATCCAGCGTTCTGCCCCGATCATCGAAAAACCGAGCGATTGTGTCAAATATACTCCGCGGGTTGATCGCGAAACTTCCGACACCACGCGAACACCCAATAGTTTCGAAATCAGGTAACCGATGACTTGCGCCGACACAAGTATCGTCTTTTGATCCCAATCCGAAAGCACAGCTGCTTCGTACGATGCTGCTGTGAACGGCTTGCGAAACATGTACATGCAAAAGTAGGTGCCGAATGCAGCAGATACCGCCCAGATATTGAGGAATATTGGGCTCTTGATAAGCGCCAATTGAATTCGATCGGTTGATTGCATTGTGTATTCCTATCGCCAGCGCGTTGCGAAAGCGAGGCACAATGGGGCAAACTCGAAGACTTTCCCCGCCTGCGCATCGCACCAGCGATTTATGTCATCCATGGATTATGTCGACTCCGCTTCTGCACAGATGGACAACAATGGAGCAAAATGTTCAATGTCCGGAATTACTTTATTCTCTTCCTTTGCCAGATCGTCCCATCGCCGAAGCGTTAGTGCTTCTTGATAAAACGGTTCGTCGCGGAAGGATTGCAGCTCTTCATTTGTCATCAGTCCTCCTTGATCGTGAAAACTCTTCAGCGACGTCGGAGACAGTGAACTTGTGTACTCTGGTTCAACTGTGCACAAGTATCGTTTTGCGAGAACATGCAATCGAACGGGATCGGCTACTGCTCGGCCAAAGTTGCTGAGCAACCACTGATAGGCTCTTTCTTCGTGAAAATCATTTAGGTCTTCATCGTTGCTTTCGGGCAAATCTTGATCGCCGATAATGTGGCCGATATCATGCAGCAATGCTGCTGCCACTAGCGTGTGGTTTGCATCAGATTCTTCCGCCAGACAAGCGGCCTGAATTGCGTGTTCAAGTTGTGACACGCACTCATCACCGTATTTACTACTACCTCGCTCTTGGAAAATTCGGACAACCGTTTCAATTGACTTGATTCCCATCGTTGATCCTTTCGTGATAACTTAACTGCCACCTACCGGCTGGACTGAGTATTTGAAAGAGGAATCATAGCAACTCTTCTTGGTGCATTCTAAAGATTGCGTGTGGAAATGAATAAGTAGCCATGAAGAATGAACCGTAGCCACGCTTGCCAAAGCGTGGAGGCGTTGCAACCCACTTTCCGGCAAGATGTGGCTATGGTACGAATCGTTCAGCCCGTCGCTTTAGAAGCCGAACAATTTAACTAACTCGACAACGGATTCAACCACCAAATCAGCTCCTCCCGCCAAGAACTCCTGTTCAATTCTCGCTAACCGCGATTTCCGTTCTGTCAAGGAAATCTGAGCAAGATCAGCCTCGGACAGACCCATCGCGTTGCCAGTTTTAGAAACGGCTACTGATATGCAACCTGCGTTCCGCCCCGCTTGAATACCAGCCAAAGAGTCGTCCACAATCATCACATTGTGCATAGGATAAACGCCGAGAAACTCCGCCGCTCGGAAATTGAGCCATGGAGCTGGACGGCCCGCCCTCACTTCGTCAGAACAAATCGTGACATCAGGCGCGTAGCCCTGGGCTGCAGCAAGCGGGATTACGACCTCCATTAGCTCACGAGTGTAACCTGTCGTGGAGCCGATCTTGATCCCAAGTCGTCGAAACCATTCGATGGTTTGTGGGATACCTGAAATCGGTGCTGAATGGCTGGCAAGGATTTCTTTTTGAAGGGACAGAAATGTTGAGTAGAGAGACTGAACATCTGCTTCAGTTGCATCGATGCCACGAAGTACTTTCCATGCAGCCGCAATTCGCGGCATCGCAAAAAGGGCGCGAATATGATCCAGCTTTGCTTGCCCCATCGGTTCGCGTGCTTCGGCTTCTGTGACTTCAATTCCGCAGCGAGAGAACACATCGCGAAAAACCGCGACAGGCGCGAGGCTTCCGAAATCGATCGTTGTCCCCGCCCAATCGAACAGAATCGCTCGAACGGATTGAAAGTCGATCGATCGATCGGTTCGTTTCAAGCTTGATTGTTCCATTGATTCCAGTTTCTTTCTGCAATACCAAATGCCAATGTCATACCGCTTCCACCTAACCCAGTCACAATATGGACTGAGGGCAACGGATTACTTTCAAACACGATTCCTTCGGAGAACTTGGAGTAAGTGCCATTCCAGCGGCTTTCGATTTGCCATGAAGGGAGTCGGATGATTTTCTGCAACTCACGCAGCACCAAGCTATCGATCAACGCAGAATTAAAAGGTTCGATGTCTGAATCGTACTCATGCGAATCACCTAGTATCACTCTTCCCGCGTCATCTTGCGATGCCATCACGTGAATGCCATATCGGTCAAGTTCGGGAGCTTCGAATGAAACACGTTCGATAAGTGCTTGAAGACTTTGGCATTGTCGAAAGCTTGCATAGTGCCGAAGTGTCAAACCGCTTGCAAGGTGTGGCCCTAGCCGCCACGTAGCTATTTGCCCAGTTGTACGCATCATCTGCAGTTTGCACTTCTGAAAAGGAGTTTGGCTGAAGATCTCTGGAAATAGAGTTTCGAAATCGTGTCCAGAACAAATCACGATACGATCAAAGCCGTCCATTCGACTGCTCGACGTTCGAATCCAATTCGTTCCAACCTCAATGACGGTTGAACTGAATTGAAACGATACGCCAAACGAATCTTGCAGCCACTTTGGGATAGCTCGGACCGCGCTAGTTGGATTTACACATAATTCCATGTTGCTGTAAAGCCCTCCGATAAATCCGTCGGGGCGGATCGCGGGTGATCGAGCGTGACATTCCTGTGGATTCAAGAGTTGCAGGTGTGAGCTCAAGTCGCACAGCTGGCACCTGTCGAAGAATTCGCACAGGACGTTCCATTCGTCATTGCGATGTGCAAGATGGATCGAACCACATGCGTTCACCCAAATTCCTGCGGACTGGGCTAAATCTAACCAGCGTTGTCGCGTGGTCATCGCGATTTGCCGAGTATCCTCCGGTTGACCAATAGGCCAAATCATTCCGAAATTGCGAATGGAAGCTTCGCTGGCCTTTGGGGATCGCTCGAAAACGATGACTGAGTGGCCGCGTTCCGCAGCGGACCAAGCGTGCGCAAGTCCGACGATCCCAGCCCCAACTATACCTATCCTTTGTTTTTGCATGCGACTATGTTATGAACGATTGACGAGGTTAGCAACACCGGACTTATTAAGGTTTATCGAGCCATGCGTATCTCTGGAAAAACAACTTCATTTTTGTTTCAAGGCATTGGTGAGCGGTTGCGTGTACAATGCGAGGAGACACCTCGACCAAAACTGACTGAGATTCTAGTGAAAGTATTGGCGTGTACGATTTGCGGAAGCGATCTGCATTCGATTGCCGGTCGAAGGTCTGTACCCACTCCGTCTATTCTGGGGCACGAAATTGTGGGAGAGATTGTCGAATTCGGTTCCGAAGCGGAACGCATTGCGATCAACGGAGAACGACTGAATGTTGGCGATAGAATCTGTTGGTCTTTGGTCGCGAATTGCGATCACTGTTTCTATTGCAAACACGATCTGCTGCAAAAGTGTTCCCAAATGACCAAGTACGGTCATCATCTCTACGAATCTCCATCCGATTTGACAGGTGGCTTTGCCGAACACTGCATCTTGACGATGGGAACCAAGATCATGCGACTCCCTTCATCCATGTCGCTGGAAGTCGCTTGCCCAACCAGTTGTGCGACCGCAACGATCGCATGCGCAATTGAAACGGCGAAACTGGAGCTCGGGGAAATCGTGGTGGTGGTGGGTGCGGGTATGCTTGGGATTACAGCTTGCGCGATGGCAAAAGAAAGAGGAGCCACTCATGTCATCTGCGTTGAGCCGTCCTCGGAACGTCGACAAAGAGCCTTTCGGTTTGGAGCTGAGTTTGCAATCGCAGGCGATGAACTCAACGAAGCAGTACGTGATCTCACCAACGGACGAGGAGCAGATTGTGTATTGGAGTGCAGCGGTTCCAATCAAGCTTTTGAAAGCGCAATGAAGGAAGTTCGACTGGGTGGACGAATGGTACTCGTAGGTGCCGTTTTTCCACAATCTCCCATTCCGATCGTTCTTGAACGTATCGTGCGTCGCAACCTCAGTCTCATTGGAGTGCACAACTACGCACCTCGAAATCTAAAACAAGCCGTCGATTTTCTCGATACAGCGGCGAATAAATATCCTTTCGCGTCTTTGGTTGCAGCTTGGTATCCGCTCATCCAATTGGAACAAGCGATCCAGCATGCGAGCGATGGAAAAGCGATACGTGTTGGCGTAAAGCCGTTTTGAACCCAGTGTGGGTGGCGTAAGCTTCCAGCTTGCGGGAAGGGCATGCTGGAAGCTTACATCACTTTTTTAGACGCGACAATGAAATACTACGGCAGACAGAGTGCATGGTAGCGGAAGCCTGTTATCGAGAGGCACGAAACGCAATCGCCCGTCGTACTGCTGGCGGGATCGGGGCATCTTCACCCATGACTGCATGCCACAGGATTTCGTTGAGTTCGAAGTCGTCGACGCGATCATACTCGGTGAAGTCCATGTTCTTCGAACGGATCGCACCATACGAATTAGCGGTATTCTTGACCGTCAGATCGATCCTGGGTTCCTCAAGCTTGTACGGTGTCAATTCGGGTTTCATCGTAAAGCTGTTGAACATCGGTCTCGCAGCCGCATCGTATTGTGACAGCGGATCTAACCCAAGGATCAACTCCATAGTTCGAATCATGCTCACCGTCGAGTATTGAGTGCTGTCGACATATCCTCGTTTTGTGTACGGACTGATCACCAAGCTTACCGTCCGATGCGCATCAACATGGTCTGGGCCGTTTTGAGCATCGTCTTCGATCATGAAGATTGCGGTCTCACCCCACAGTGGACCGTGACTTACTGCTTCGACTAGTTTGCCAATCGCAACATCATTGCTGCCAACACACGCTTCTGGAGTGAATGAGCCCGGTCGAGTTCCGTCGGTATGATCTTCGCCAAGGCTCATGATGATCAATTGAGGCATGTTTTTGTTTTTGACAAACTCGCTGTACTCTTGAAGCATCACGTCGACGAGTTCCATGTCGCGCTCTCGTTAACCAGTTCTGCTGATGCCAAAATTGGGACACATATGTCCGATCAATCCTGGAACTTTTCCTTCCATTCGAACTTTTCCTGAATCGTCAGAAACACGACCACCATACTCTTTATAGCTTCGATAAATGACTCCAGCTCTTAGGCAGGCATCCCAGATATATCCCGATTGTGAGTTCGAAAGATTACCTTCATCATCGTCATCCACTCCCAATCGTCGAGAGTATGTCAAGTGCCAATCGCGAGCAATGTAGTCGGTGTTGTATGCCATCGTGCTCCAGGGGTGGCCATCACGACTCACTTGACCATTGCAGTACATGTTGTCTTGCAAGACGAACTCCTCTGCCAGCTTTTGATGATTTGGGATTACTTTTCTTGGAAACATGCAAAGGCTTGGGTCGCCATTTCCCTTGGGATTGTCCCCTTGGGCAAGATCGCCTAACACTTGATCATAAGTGCGATTCTCTTTGATAACGTAGATCGCATACTTGATCGGACTGTTTTCTGTCTTGGACCTAGGAATGGCCGTTCGTTCAGGATGCGGAGAAGTCGTTAGAAGTTTGTCTGCATAAGGACAATTGGCGTATACTTTCTGCGTGTATAATTTCAGTTGCTCATCGTCGGGAACGTCCACCACCGACAATGCCCCCGTCATCACTGTTCCGATATACGGATAAGGCAATATTTTGCGAATGGCTTGTTCCGTTTCCGTCAATGTTTTTTCGGGGTCTTCTTTGCGAATCGGGTTCGCCTTGGATTGATTGCCCGTGCCTACTCCAACAATCAGTTTGCCACCATTAGGTGTAACAGCAACTGCCGTAGGATACCAACCTGTCGGAATAAAGCCCTTTACTGAACTTTTCGACGGTGTTTCGATATCGATAACTGCTATGCAATTGTTGTCGGCGTTGGCGACGTACAGCGTCTCGCCATCTGGAGATATTGCGAGAGCGTCGGGCGTACTTCCTTCTGGCGACGAATCGAAAGTGTGGTGGTCAGGTGGCGGAGCAGGCTTTCTGCACAAGTTTGATCTCAAGGCCGATGCATTGACTCGAACAAGCGAGTTGGAACCATCAAGCACAACGCTTAGTCGCGAAGAACTCATGGCCCGTCGCAATCAACTCAAGGCGGACAATGCATTTCGAAGCGGACTTTGCTTCGATGACGAAACCAATGCTCTTTATTCGTGGGACCAGGAAATCTGGAGGTCGCACTTGGCGTGGTTAGTTTTTCTTGCCGACTCATTCTGGCGTTGAACTCGTCGGCAACATCGAGCATTATGCTGTCTTTAATGTTGATTGATAGATGATTATCGTTATGAATCGATGAAGATCTTGGCAGCCTAATTGCCCATTTGCGAATACTCGTCTCACTTCGCCGAGTGTTGGGTATCTTCCTCGTTCTTGGCGTTTTCTACTTCCCTGGTTCTAGTTGCCAGACGACCGGTTAGGCTACCAGCAGCCTTGCCACCGATAATCAAAACGGGCCTAGCGTAGAATGGCATAAGAGCGAATCCAGAAATCATGGAAGTTGCTTGTGAAACGTCATCGCCTCCAAAATTGCCGTAAATTTCCGGAATCATTTTTTTCTCAAGTTCCGATTGGTCGCGAACTCGGACATAGGCCAGAACGTCGCTTTCGACGTGGTAATCACGATACAACGGGACAATTGGGAGGTAGCCGGTCAGGACTAACTGGCGGAGCCAAGTTTACTGAAAACTCTCGCTTCCTTAACATGTCCTTATTGGTTCAAGTTTACACTTGAAAATCAAGTTGGGCGCGCGGCTCGCTGCTAAAAGGTCGTATGTCTTTGTTGAAACAACTCGACTCAAGAATAGAGCAACTATGAATATACCTGAGATTCTTGTAAACCTAGGGGCGAGGCATAGTCAGTCGTTATGAATCTTGTCAGTGCGATGCGTAAGCGGGGAAAGTCTTCGAGTTTGCCACATGTGCCTCGCTTTCGCAACGCGCTGGTGACGGGATAGAGAATGCAATTCACAGATCGAATTCAATTGTTGCTAACCAACCGCCCAGTATGCCAGAACATTTGGGCGGTCACGGCCGCATTCGGCACTTATTTTTGCATGTACATGTTCCGCAAGCCTTTCACAGCTGCAACGTACGAAGCAGCGGTACTGTCGGTTTGGGATCAAAAGACAGTACTCGTATCTGCGCAAGTTATCGGATATTTGATCTCGAAACTAATAGGTGTTCGCGTCGTATCGGAAGTTTCGCGATCAACCAGGGGAATGCTTCTGATTGGATTCATATTGGCGTCACATGCCGCATTGCTGTTGTTTGCGGTTGTTCCCGCTCCATTTCACATTTTTGCGATATTTCTCAATGGACTACCTCTTGGCATGGTATTTGGATTGGTTCTTGGGTTCTTAGAAGGGCGGCGCATGACCGAAGCGTTGACGGCCGGTCTTTGCGCAAGCTTTATCTTGGCTGGAGGTTTTTCGAAAACGATCGGTCAATGGGTCCTTTCCTATTCGACACACTCGCTCGGTTTTTCAATGACGGTGGCTGAACGATGGATGCCGTTTATCGCAGGAATTTTGTTTGTGATTCCGTTGTTGGTGAGTGTTTGGATGCTTGTGCAAATCCCTTCGCCATCGCAGCGCGATATCTTAGAACGGAGTGAACGCAACCCGATGTCCCGTTCGGATCGGCTTGGGCTATTGAGAACATACGGAATCGGAATTTTTTCGGTCTCCGTGTTGTACTTTCTAACAACCATCCTTCGGAGCATACGTGATGACTTCGCCCCCGAGATTCTCTTAGGAATGGGGGCAACGGTTAAACCAACAGCTTATGCAGCAATCGATTTGTGCGTTGCGACCATTGTTCTTGTGGTGAATGGACTGAGTGTTTTGGTCCGAGACAATCGACGAGCATTGATGTTGGCTTTTGGAGTCTCGTTTATGGGATTCTTGCTGATTGCTGGCTCTATGGTTTTGCGCGACATGTCTTGCATCTCTCCATTGGGATTTATGGTTGTTGTCGGAGCAGGACTTTACCTGCCGTACGTTGCAATCCACACAACGGTGTTCGAGCGCATGATTGCGCTCACTCGAGACCGAGGCAATATCGGTTTTTTGATGTACGTCGTTGATTCACTCGGTTACTTCGGTTACGTAACAATTATGATTCTTCGAAATTTCATGCTAAAATCGGATGGGTCGTCGGCGACCCAAATCCTGTCGGGATTTCGATGGTCTTGTTGGATATCGGTAGTGATCAGTCTGGTATTTACAGTGATCGCAGCTGCCTACTTTTCGAGAATAAAGTCGATCCATTCGCAATCTCGTGAATGGCTAGACGTAGAACAACCTGAATCGATAACCGCATAGTTTTGCAATGGAGCACCTTATAATATGTTGACGAATACAGATTATTTGAACCCAGGATTACCTGCGGGATTGAGAAGAATTCCTATGCGCATAGTAAAAGCGACCGATGAGAACCTGTTTGGCTATGGACGTTTGATCGATCAGGCAGATGCGTCGATAGTGGAAATTGTACGATGGCCTGCTGCTGGCCGGCGACCAGTAGGTAGAGCCACAACTGACAGCTACAAACCCGAGCCCCAGATGCGAATCCATACACTCACTTTGATTGCTTTTTTGTTCGCCGATCAAGCGATGGCGCAACCTCCTCATTTTTCGGCACCTGCGGGCAAGGAGTTTGCCAAAGTCGTGCCAACTGGGAGAACAATAC
>JAYTVL010000678.1:0-9443 GCA_043744075.1 Pirellula sp.
GCCTCCGGCGGGCAAAGCCGAAGACCGAAGGGGGAACGGGAGTTGGAACCCCAATTGCATGTAGAACGCCAAAACGCATCCGTCGGGGGCAAGCCCCGATCGGATTAGCTAGCGATATTTATTACTCTATAGATAGTTGTTCGGAACAAAAAAGACTCCATATAAATCAGAAAGATATATTGAGACTGCTATTTGTCGCACAGCCCAGACTCTGCCTGCCGAATCGTCAGCATACGTGTTTCGCTTGGATTGCGAAGCGAGGCAGAGCCTCGGGAGCAGTGCGTTCCCCGGCAGAGCCTGGGAACGAGGAAAACGAGGAAATGAAGTCCGACGTGCTGGCGATTGGCGTCCAGGGCCGACTCTTCATCATTTCTGCAAACAATGCCAATCGCACCGAGATGACTTTGTTCTCTTCTGCCAGTCCACGCACGGACTCGGCAACAAACTGCTTGAGATCGGCTTTGTCTTCGCTGTCGTTGGGTTGCAATTTGCCAAACGCACGACCGAAGGCCTTCAAAACCCGCTCGGCATGTTCAAGATCGAACAGATCGACCGCTGCCGAATTGTGTCGCTCCAAAAGCGGGATATCCAGATCGCGGAAAAAGCGAGTGGCCGCCATCCAGAAATCATCGCGAACCATGACGATCGCTTGCAGTCGCGAACCATCACACTGCAACAATGCATCGAGCAGTTTGGTGCCGGTCGATTCGGTGTGAGAATACAGCCACTGCTCAAACTGGTCGATGATGATCAGCAGCTTCTTGTTGGCTGGTAGAAGACGCCCACGTCGAATGGCCGTCAACAACCCCACCAAGTCCAACGACTCGTCGAAGCGGATTCGCTCGGCATTGAGTCGCTTGCGGATCATTCCGAGAAGCGTTGACTCGGTTTGGTCCGGAGTGGCTTCGAGATAGAAAGCGACAATGTCGGGAGACAGCCGAGGCAACAAGCCCGCTTTCATCATGGACGACTTACCACAACCCGATGGACCATATACGAGCCCAACGTTAAATGTCTTTTCCGAGTCCCGTTCCTCGATGCGGTTTTTCCAAAAGCCGACCGTATCGGGCAATCCATTTCGATCGCGAGGGCCTGGCAATAGCTCAAGAAAGAAATCAGCATCTTGCTGATCGAAAGAACGTAACCCTTTGGGCACAATGCGCAGTGTCTTCGAACCGGACGTTGGCGTCGCGGCAATGGGTGTTTCGATGTTTTTAGGTGCTGGTGCAGTGTCGACTGCGGAACCTGCACTTGGTCGCAATGGGGGAGTATGGGTGAGCGCCGAATCCAATGTTTGAATCGTCGAAAGAAAGACTTCAAGATCATCCATCAAGTCTCTGGCGCTGGAGTAACGTTCCGATTTGCGCTTAGCCAACATCTTGAGACAGATACGTTCGACTTCACGATCGACTAATTCGTTCCATTGCCGGATCGGTTTGGGATCGAGCTCAGCAATTTGCTCAAAGAGTTCTAAATTCGAATCGCCCGAGAAGGGGCGTCGGCCTGCGAGGAGCTCGTAAAACAATACGCCTAGACTAAAAATATCGCTGCGACCGTCGACACGATGCCCCTCTCCTTTAGCTTGTTCGGGGCTCATGTAGGCGGGAGTTCCTCCGGCTGGTAACCGTTTGCCAACTTCCTCGTCACGGAGAGCCAAACCGAAATCGACGAGGTAAACATTTTCAGCGGAATCAACCAATACGTTCTGCTGCTTGACATCTCGATGCACGATCCCTTGCTTGTGCGCAGTTCGCAACGCATCTGCGAGGTCCATTACCCACTGGACGGCTTGCTTGGTTGTCGGTGATGACAGACGTATTTGGGCAGCGAGGTCGCGGCCTTGGAGGCAAGATCCAGTACGGGCTTGTCATGCTGCTGTGTGACATCTTGAATGGGATCGTTGGGCATGGCTAATTTCAGGCTTCGTGTTCAAATTGTCGGATTTCCAATCAAACGAATTGTAGCCAATCGGTTGGACTAAATGTATGGTGGCTACTTGGGGGTGCGATGCGCGACCCCTCTCCTACCTAGGAAGGTGGTCAGAACCCTCGGCATAAAGCCGACGGCATGAATGAATGCCGCCGAATTCATTTCTTCTAATTTTCAGATAGAATCGATCTAGCTTCCCAAAAATCATACCCAATAATTCGAGTCTGAGTATTCATGACCAAAACCAATTGCAGAGTCTTCTTCATTCATTTTGCGGTAATCATGGCCTTTGTCGCTAGCCCCGCTGTAAGTTTGGCGGATGACTTGCTTTTTCTCGACAATGGCACCGTGAAAGTCGGAATCGATCGGGAAAAGGGAGCAGCGATAACCTGGCTCTCCTCGCAAGAACATCAAAAAAACATTGTAAACTCTTCCGATCCCGGTCGACTGATTCAACAATCTTACTACGCCGGTAAATCAATCGATCGACGAGCAGATGGACAGAGCAAATCATGGAGTCCATGGGCCTGGAACCCGATTCAGGGAGGCGGCGTAGGCTCGTGGGCTCGAGTTCATGAATTTAAGCGAGTTGACGATCGGACTCTCTACGCGGAAACCATCCCAAAACTGTGGGATATGCCAAATGAAGAAGCTGCGGCTATTATGCGACAGTGGACGTCTTTCGAACCGTCGATGCCAGATGTTCTCATGGTTCGTTGCGAGTTTGAATCGCGGCGAGAAGAGAACGACCGATGGGGACCATCCCTGCCTCGCCATCAAGAAATCCCAGCTTGCTATTTCACTCGTAACTTTGCAGATGCCAAAAGCTATATGGGCGAAGGAAAATGGCGAGACGAAACCCAACCACCGGGTCCGCCTTGGGGGAGAGCTCACCCTCCGCGCGATGCTATGGCATTTTTTTGCGAGACGGGACTGGGTATCGCGGTGTTCAGTCCCTCCGAAACACAGCATTGGAATTTTGGTCCGCATGGTCGAGGAATGAGCGACGATCCTTCGGCTGGACCTTGTATGCATGTTGCGCCGCTTGATCAAGTTGCCTTGGCCGCAAAATCAACTTATCGGTATCGCTATTGGCTTGTGCTCGGCAATGCAGAATCCCTATCAGTTCGCCTCGACCAGCTATGGGTAAAATACTCGGACGACAAAGCAACGTACGAAGTCAATGTTTGACGAGATTAGCCCCATGATGGTCGAATGTGGTAAACAAAGGACTGACCACGCTGCGCATCGCCCTCGGTCAGTCGTTCAGCCACTGGTACGTCTTCCACGCTTCGTTGGTTTCGTCGAGACGGTCGGTTGTGGCGGTTCCTTCTGCTCGTTTGACGAGTCGCGGATCGTGTGAAAGCCCATTTCCTTTTTCGGTGGATCTGGAGTAGCCATGAGTTGGCGGATCGCGGTGACGAGTTGCTTGATCGCGTCATCGTGGCTGCCGACCTTGCGTTCGAGTTGATCGAGCTTGCCAGCCAAGTCCTTGTGAGCTAGTACCAATTGTCGCAACTTCACGAAGGCTCGAACGACGAACACACTGACTTCAATTGCTCGGGGCGAGTTGAGCAGGCTGGCTGCCATGAATGCACCGTGCTCGGTAAAAGCGAAGGGCAGGTATCGCCGACCTCCACGGCCGATATTTGAGGTGCCAAATTGGTACCTCAAAGAATCAAACTCTACCGGCGTAAGTTGAAAAAGAAAATCGCTTGGAAAGCGATCCGAATTGCGTTTGACCGCCCGATTCAAGGTCTTGGTCTCGACGCCATAAAGCACTGCCAAACTGCTATCCAAGATCACCTTTTGGCTGCGAATCTCGTGAATCAGCGGTTCGATCTGATCGACCAGAATTATCTTCGATTCACCGGTCACGGTATGCTCTCACCAGGTTGATTCGATTCCGATGCTTCGCCGGGTAATTTCCCCAGTTCCATTAAATTCGTCATTTAACTTCGGGCTCGTGACTCAACTTGAGTGTGTTGGCTGGGACCATTTTTTCATTTGCAGCATCCCAACCCATCATTTGGCTAGATCTCCAACTCTCGTTGGCCATATTCACTGCTACAACACCCGCCATTCCCAACTCAATTGGGCAGTTTAATGCCTCGCCATTTCGGAGATGATTGTGCAAGTTAGTGTGGTGAAGGTTTTGGTCTTCGCCACCCGTTTTAGTGTGCTCCGCGAGCACCTTGAGGTCCTTGTCCCGTGCCACCCAGCCCGTTTTGGTAAACTCCAATGTGCCGCGGTATCCGCGAATCAAATGGTCGATGCCAACGCGATTGCTCATCGTACCTAAAACATAAACGGTCATGCCGCGTGGATATTCACAAATCATTTCAATGCTGTCGGGCAGATCTCGCCCGTCTGGCCATTGCCAAATCCCACCCATGCCCACTACGCGGCGAGGATAAAGCAAATCGCAAGCACGCATGATGCGAGTGATTCGATGGATGAACAAGTCAGTGCAGATGCCACCCGAATAAGCTGAATAGCAACGCCACTCGAAATAGTGATTAGGATTCCAATCTATCTTTGCCGCCGAACCTAGCCAAGCATTCCAATCCAAATCCGCCGGCTTGGAAGCGTGTTCGGCAACTTGCTCAGGCTCGCGCCATGGCCCCTTTTTTGAATCGTATCTGCGAACGTATTCTATTTGCGCATGAATGACTTTTCCGATAACGCCGCTGCGAATTGCGTCCCTAGCCGAAATGTAACTGTCGTCCGACATCGCTTGAACGCCAATCTGAAGCGGTCGCTTGGTCTCCTTTTGCTTCTTCATGACCGCTTGTGCTTCGGGAATCGTGTGCGTCATCGGCTTTTCGCAGTAAACTGCCTTTCCCGCGTCCATTGCGTCGATGGTCATGGTCCAGTGCCAATGCTCCGGAGTTGCAACCACAACATAGTCGAGATCTTTGTTGTCGAGCACTCGGCGGTATTCGGTGTGTGATTCCAAAGCACCAATCTTTTCCTTACCCGCATCGGCTCGAGTTTTCCAGCAGTCAGCAACCGCGATGGGCAATAGGTTGTTTTTCACCTTTAGTTTGTTGATTACATCGAAGTGAGCGTTCCCGATGACTCCGCCTCCGATCACGGATACGCCAATCCGGTCGTTGGCGCCAATAATGCGCCCGTAACTTTTTGCCGACAACTGGGTCGCGCCAACGACTGCAACGGTCGTCGACGCAGTGGACAAGAAAGAACGTCGCGATATTTTTGATTTCATTACAAACTCGTTTCAATTTAATTTTTGTCAGTTGTCGGTTGTCGGTTGTCGGTTGTCAGTTGTCAGTTGTCGGTTGTCGGTTGTCGGTTGTCGGTTGTCAGTTGGCGGTTGTTCAACCGGCGCAGCCGCTTTTTGTTTAACTGGCTCAGCCGCCTCTAGTCTTGTTTAGGCGAGCGGCTGCCTTTCGCCTTACGACACTCACTCAAACCATGCATAGCTTTACCGCATCGGTCAATCCAGTAATCGGATCGCCTGCAGGGATGAATTCGTGTGCAAAATATCCATCGAATCCGGTAGCCGCGATAGCCCTCGCGATCGGCGGGTAGAACAACTCCTGTTTGTCGTTTAATTCGTGCCGTCCAGGATTGCCACCGGTATGATAATGTCCAAAGTACTGGTGGTTCGTCTGAATAGAACGGATGATATCCCCCTCCATGATTTGCATGTGGTAGATGTCATAAAGAAGTTTAAAATGGCTAGAACCAACTTCTTTACACAACTCGATGCCCCAAGCGGAATTGTCGCACATGTAGTCGGCGTGGTCCACGCGGCTGTTCAACAACTCCATATTGATAATGACGTTTTTCTTTTCCGCAACACCGACGATTTTTCTGAGTGCCGATACACAATTCTTCAAGCCGGTTTTTCGATCTATCCCTCGAGCATTGCCAGAAAAACAGATGACGTTGCGATAACCTGCCGCAGAAGTTGCTTCTAAGACATCATTCAATGTCGTCAATGAGGCTTCGTGGTATTTTTCATCGCACAAACCATTTGTAAGAGGGTGGGATGAAACCATGGTGCAAATCAAGCCATGTTTCTTTAGAGTAGGAAAATCCTCCGGCTTCAACAGGTCGATACCGACCAAGCCCAACTTGACTGCCTCTTTGCACATCTCTTCAAGCGACAGCTTGCTATAGCACCATTTGCAGACCGACTGATTGAGCTTTCCTTTTTTCCCGTCGACTGTTTCGGCAGCCTGGAGAGAGGGTGTTTTTGGTAATGCAGCGGCGGTCATCGCAGCCCCTGTCGCGACGGCGCCGAGTCCGAAACTGCGTCGCGTGAGCAGGTCATGGTCTTGGTTCTGATTTTCCTGGTTTTGCATGATAGTTTTGGAGGAGAGTAAAAAGGACCTAACTGACGGGAAATGCGGCTCGGTGGTCTCCGACCTGATTTTTTCGATGGAGGCCAACGAGCCGTGCTTTTGGGGCGCAAACTCAGTTCGTCAATGGAACGCAAACGATCTTTTCGTCGTTGCGAACGTAAATGCAACCGTTTGCAAATGCTGGAGCACACCAGACCACAGCGCGACCGAACGCACTGTTCGTGGGCTCAATTATTTTTTCACGTGAAATCTCTTCATATCCCTTTGGCGTCATTTTCGCGATAATCAGTTCGCCAAGCTCGTTGAACAAATAGAATAGCTCCCCACTTCGGACTATGAAAGCGGTGCCACTTCCTTGAGGGCGTTGACTAATTGGTTTGGCAGTTTGCCAGAGACGTTCGCCAGTATCGATCTTGAATGCGATCAGTTCACCGCTTTGATCGAAGCCATACACGACATCGTTAATTCCCATCGGCTGGACGTTGATCGGCGACATAGCTTTCTTCGCTTCGTCTTGCCATACCTTTTTCGCCGTGGGTGATTTGTCGTCCAGCTCGATCAGCATATTCTTGTCCGAGTATCCACCGACAAACAAATACTTTCCCAACTGAACTGGCGACATAATGATGGAGCCGTTGCTTGCTTCGTACGGTAAAGTCCAAAACAGTTTGCCTGTGTCTGGATCGATTGAATTGATCGCGATCGGATTGGGCAGAATCAATTGTCGTTTGCCACCAGCCTTGATAATGGTCGGTGGCGAATAGCCTTGTTCGGTGGCCGTTCCAAAACGCCAGATCTCTTTGCCGGACTTTTTGTCTAAGCAGACGGTATGGGAGCCTTCGCCACCAGCCAGAGTTATCAAGTGATCGCCATCGATCAGCGGGTGAGCAGCGTACCCCCAAAGTGCTGACTTGGTTTTGTATTGCTCCTTGAGTTTGAGCGACCAAATAACAGTACCTTTCGCTGAATCGAAACAGAACAAGTCACCCTCGGCTCCAAGCGTATACACTCGTTCGCCATCAACGGCAGGAGTGCAGCGAGGACCTGCTGGGTAAGAAATAGAATAAGTAACCGGATACTCATGTTTCCAAATTTGTTTACCGGTCATGCTATCAAGACACAACACGCGTTCGGTTCCGTCAAACGATCTGCGTCCGAAATTATCTACCTTGGCATCAGCTATGGTCACAAGATCCGTTACGTACAATCGATCACCAACGACTGCCGGACCCGCATAACCGCCCGCTATTGGAGCCGTCCATTTAGCTTTGAGACTACCCGGTGCGAAGCTTTGAGGTGGCTTTGCTATGTTCCAAACGTTGTCCCGTTTTGGCCCCATCCAGTGCGGCCAGTCCTCAGCGGTGCAAAACGTATTGGCATTTACGAAATTCCATCCGCAGAAAGCAAGGGCGAAGGAAATTCTTTGAAAACACTTCATGATAAGCAATCCTCGGTAGATTGGGGTTAGGCGATTCTCTGGAAACCACCTTATGAAATCGTTATACTTGTCATTGCACTGCTTAGGCGAGCGGCAGATAAGACCTTTCCGTACGACGGACTTCCAAGTCCGTCGAAAGGCACGACGGACAAGGGTGTCCGTCGTACAGAAGGTAAATTTATATCTGCCGCTCGCCTTACTCGCAATCAGCGCTCAACTGTGATAATTGAATCAAAACGGCGAGAATGAAGTGCTTAGTCATTTATTCTTGCTTTAATTTGCTGCATTAGCCAGCCTGATTGCAAAAACGCCCAGCATATTCCATAATCTCCCTGTTTTAAAGTTTGAAATTTCTTCTCGGAGACTTTTTGATGAAACGATCGATCACCAACAATGCTGTCTCTCCAATGACGAGGTTGATCCCGCTATCGGTAATCTGTGGGCTACTTTTGATCTCGCAGTCAAACTTGTCTACCGCCGAGACTCTAACAATTGGGTCACCTGCACCGGCACTTAACGTCGAGCATTGGGTCCATGACGGTGAAGGACGGTTTCCGAAAGTTGAGAATTACGAGCCAGGCAAAGTTTACATCGTTGAGTTTTGGGCCACTTGGTGTGGACCTTGTATAGCAAGTATGCCGCATATAGTTGGGATTCAAGAGAAGTATGCGGACAAAGGTGTCCAATTCGTCAGCGTCAGCGACGAGCAACTGGAGATCGTCGAAAAATTCCTGGCTAAAAAAATCCCAAGCGTCAATGAGGATGGGCCGTCAACCTATGGCGAATTAACGAAGTCGTATTGTTTGACAGCGGACCCTGACCGGTCGGTTCATAAAGACTACATGACTGCAGCAGAGCGACACGGTATTCCCTGTTGCTTTATCGTCGGCAAGGATGCGAAGATTGAGTGGATTGGGCACCCGATGAGATTGGATGACCCACTCAACCAAGTTGTTAAAGGTACCTGGGATCGCGAGTCGTTTGGTAAACAATTCCGCATCGATCATGCTCGTGAGGAATTGATGTACCAGACGCGTGTTCACATAGCTACAGCGACAAGAGACAAAGAATACGCAAAGGTCATCGAAATCGCAAATAAGTCACTTTCAAAGGCTGATACGGTCGATTTGAAGTTTGACTTCATGGCAATGAAACTGCCTGCTATGGCAAAAGAATCGGTGAGCCCTACAGAAATTGAAACGGTCCTTACCTGCATGTTTGGTTTGATGGACGAACTCTCGCCCAGTACCAAATCCACAAAAATCCTATCGGCATCACGTTTGGCTTATGACCTGTACATCAACGATCAGATGATGAACAAGGAACTCATTGAAAAGTCCAAGAGCGTCATCAGTTCCTTAGTAATTAACCTACCAGATGTGACAAAGACATCAGCACTGGACACCCTTGCGCATCTTCAATTTGTGACCGGCGATTTGGCAAGTGCAATTAAGAGTCAAAGTCAAGCGGTAGTTCTGGCCACAGGCAAACGTCAGGAGATGCTGCAGGAATTCTTAGACGAGCTTAAGGCGACGCAAGAGGAGGAATCAGTGAAGAAGAAGGGCTCGCAATAGTAGGTCGGCACCTGCAAGGCAGACAGCGCATATTGTTTGTAGCTGGATTCGCAAGAGTTCAGTGGTTTCTGGGTGTCGATCATAAGTCGGGCTGAACCGGACGCTAGCGCGGATTATTCATGCAAATGCAAACTAAAGTGGCCCCGGCTGCGTATAAGTTGTTAGTTT